>JAVEVH010000006.1:13637-27630 GCA_034005145.1 Candidatus Dojkabacteria bacterium
TGTACTCTGTTAAATCTAATGTTGTTACCGTTACATAGTAAAGATATACTCCCTCATCTGGTAAACTTGAGGTTGAACAGCTAAAGTCCCATGTATTAGTATCTACCTCCTCATATGTACATGACTGGTTATATGTATCTCCATCTGACAAAACTATTGTATCTGGATCTGATTCTGTAATTACTGTCCCTGTTACATTGTCTGTACCTGGCGTAGTTACCGTTAACACTCCTCTAGTTGTATTTGTAAAAGATATTCCATATATTGGATCCCTCGCATACTCTAGATATGAACAGAATAGGTCAATTGGGTTTGTATCAAGATATGTTCCAATATTTGCTTTACAGTCGGCCTCAGTAGAGTAGGCATTACATATATCTAGACAGTTCTGCGCAGAATCTGTTGACTCCCAGTTCTGGCTCCTACACGCCCCCGTACACATCTCCTTATTGGTATTGACATATGAGCACCAAATACCTACATCTGGATTACCATAGCTATCACTACCTTCAGCACATCCTCCAGGATCATAGTATCCTGCATAGTCATGATTAAAACAGAAAGTATTACAATCAGCCTCTTCCCATTCTGAATCTAATTCATCTAAACAAGCTGTATAACATGCGAACTCATCTCCACTTGCAAAAAGATTTACTTTGAAATGATTAAAAAGAGATATCGTTATCGTTAGAAAGAATGTAAGAAAAAGTATGAGAAAGAGATTCTTATTGGGTTTTTTAAACCTAAGTACCATTAGGAAGCAGTGTAAACTTACATAGTCTAGGATAACAACTTTCGGTATTGTATGCAACAGACTTATAAACATTTTTATCTTAGGATTCTCAAACTATATAAATAAGAAACTACCTTCTTTCTAACATTTTTTACAAAGACTCCTCCTTTAACGTAGAATAAAGATATGAATATTGAGAAATTAATAGAAATAATAAAAGAGTGTGGAGATATCCTACTTAAGTATAGAAACAGTGATAAGTTAGAAATAGAGATTAAAAAAGATGGGAGTAAGGTAACAAATGTAGATAAACAGTTAAATGAAATATTACAAAACTATCTTAAAGATACATACCCTACATATGGAATAATGTCTGAGGAGATAGATAAGAATGTAAAAGATTACACATGGTATATAGATCCATTAAATGGTACAGGAGCATATTTAAAAGGATTTGACAGTTTTAATATCTTAGTTGGATTAGTAAGAGAGAATATCCCTATACTTGGCTTAATATATCACCCACTCTATAACAAACTATATATTGGAGGAGAGAGTGAGATACCAAGAGTAAGAGAAAATGAAAAAGAAACAGAACTTAAGATGCCTCCCCCTATTAATCAAAATCTCCTCTTCACCCCTAACGAGAATTGGGAAAAGGTCTTTACCCAACTATTTGAGGGTAACCCTGATTATAAACTTGTAAATAGGGATATGCTAGGTAGTGAGTTTAAGGATAGTAGGATACATATCGTAGAGGGTAGTTTAAATTTAGAAATAAATAGTAACTTTGGAGCATGGGGTACATGGGATGTATGTTCAGGCCATGCAATACTTTCTCAACTAGGAGGAGTAATGAGAGATTACTATGGTAATGATATAGATTACTCTAAAGAATCTCTCGACAATGGTTTTATATCTGCAGATAGTATAGAGAGAGTAAACCAATTAGATTGGATTAAAGGTATTTAAATTGTTAAAGAATAAATATGAATATATATGATTTAGAATTTAAAGACAGTAGAGGAAATACCATTAGTATGAGTGATTACAAAGGAAAAGTAATACTAATAGTGAATACTGCTACTAAGTGCGGATATGCATACCAATTTAAAGAGTTAGAAGAGTTACATAGTGAGTACAAAGATAAAGGGTTAGTAGTAATAGGGTTTCCCTCTAATCAATTCCTTGGTCAAGAACCTGTCTCTAATGAGAGTATGGTAGAAACATGTTTACTAAACTTTGGTGTTACTTTCTTACTAACTGAAAAGATTAAAGTAAATGGTAAAGATACACACCCTATATTTGAATATTTAAAAGAAGAATTACCCGATAAAGTATTAGGTAAGAGAATTAAATGGAATTTTACAAAGTTTTTAATCAGTAAAGAAGGAATACCACTTAAAAGATATGCTCCTGATATTAAACCTAAAGATATCCAGGAGGATATAAAATCACTACTAAGTAAATAGATCCTTGGATTAATTCTTAATTTTCTCTACATTTACATGTTCCATAGAATGTTACTATGGGGTATAATTGAATATTAACTTTTGTTGATATAACAATGTTAGAGAAAATACTTCATAAGATAGTAGAACCACTCTACTCACCAAGAGATAGAGAAGTATGGGAAAGAATCCAATGTATGGGAATGAAAGAGATAAGGGAAGATAAACTACCTACTGACACCAAAATACTCATCTCACTTCCTTTTATGGGTGATAGTAAATATAATTACCCTCACTTCTCATACATATATACTAATCCTGATCAAACGAAATTTATTGCAAAAAGCAGAGATACTGTATTACTAATTGATACTCAACCAGAGGGAGAAACAGCACAGTTTATAGATGCAAATAGGGAAATGATAAAAGAGGAGGGAAGAGTCTCTTTCTTTAGTGAAGAGATGTTACAAATACTTACAGTAGATTCACTTACTACTTGGAGAGAGGGAGAGATTATATCAGAGAGTTTTGTAGTATCAACAGTTTTATAACAAGATACTTAAATATACAAGTAAGATTTCAGAATCTATTAAACATAACCATTCTCTTTAAACCAGTTATACTGATCTCTTAAAGACTCTTTTACGGATATAGGGGCATACTCTATCTCTTTAGTAGCTTTCTCATGTGAGATATTAGAATTACTATTTAATGTCTTCACACTATACGGTGTAATCTGTCCCCTTTTATTAAATATACTCGCTACTCTCCCCAACAGTAGTGATATTTCAAAACCCAGTACTCTACTAATACCATATATATGTGCAAACTCCTTAATATATTCCATATACTCTTTCATATCTAATACATCACCACTAAGAATATACCTATTACCATACTTCTGTTTCTCATATCCTTCCAACATAGCACCTACTACATCTCTAACATCTACATAGTCATACTTACCTCCAATATTAATCTTTACTCCACTCTTAATTAAAGAAATCATACCTGCACCAAAGAAAGATGGTTCATAGTCATATGGACCAATTATACCGGTAGGATGAAATACCATATATTTAAGACCCTTTTTTCCTAAATCTAAGATATATTGAGTAGCAGTAGCCTTAGAGTAATCATATGCTCCCCTACTTGTTTGCAGATTAGTAGCAAGTGGAGTATCTTCTGTAATTAAGGAACCATCTTCATTTGCCTCAATAGCGTGTATAGAGCTAGAGTATATTAATGGTATTCCTTTTTCTAAACATATATCTGCAATATTTCTAGTACCCTCTATATTTATCTTTAATGTAATATCCCTATCTACTTGGGATATATTAATAAAGCCTGCTAAATGAAATACTGCTTCTACTCCCTCTAAAGCTTTCTTTAAACTCTCTTTTTCTAAGATATCTCCATATACATATTCACATTTACAATCTTTTAAAGAATCTAAATTAGAGGATTTTCTTACTAACAGTTTTACCTTCTTACCCCTTTTATTTAACTCTCTAACTAATACATTCCCTAACCTACCATTACCTCCTGTTACTAGTATCATATATATTTATTATTAAATTTTACTATATAAATTGTAGCATAAATATTTAGGTTAATAACCATTTAAGAAGAGATATGCTACACTCTATAATATTAATGAAACACCACCTATATACAACACTACCCCTATTAATTACTTTGTGCATTGGAATATATATATCCTTTTCTAATCAGAAAAGTCTCTATATTAACTCTGCTATATCTGCAGGAGAATATCTTTTAAAAAATATTGATGAAGATGGGAAATATACATATGAATACAATCCTGTAACAAAGAAGGTAAGTAATCATTACAACATATTAAGACATGCAGGTACTACATATTCTCTCTTAGAACTCTACCAACTTACAGAAGATCAAAGGCTATTAAAATCTTCTAAACAAGCTATTGGATATCTAATTAGAAATACACAAGAGTGTGTAAAAATACCAGATGCTAACTGTTTAGTAGAAGACGAAGAAACAAAGTTAGGAGGGAATGGCTTAGCAATATTAGCAGTATCTAAATATACAGAGGTAACTGGTGATAGTGAATATCTTGTATATGCACAAAGTCTAGCACAATTTATTACCCAAACTCAGTCTGAAGATGGTCAATTTACTCACCATATGGTTAGTTCAAATACAGGAGAAATCCTTCCTTTTGAATCTTCGTACTATCCAGGTGAAGCAATATTTGCATTAACGAGATTGTATGAACAAGATAAAGATAGTAAGTGGATAGAAGCAGCTCATAAAGGGGCAATGTGGTTAATAGAGGTAAGGGATAGAGATAAGGATATCTCCTCTATTCAACATGATCATTGGTTACTCTATGCTCTTAATGAATTACACAAAGATAATGGTAATCCAATATATCTAGAACATACAAAAAAGATAGTAGATGGGATAATTTTAAAACAAAATATAGGGTACAATGGCTCTCAAAAGGTATGGAATGGAGGATATTACATACCACCAACATCAACGGCTACAGCTACTAGGAATGAGGGATTAACCGCTGCATACCAGATATTTAAGAGAGAGAAGGAGAAAGAATATATGAAAAAGACATTAGATACAATACAGAGGGGATTACATTTCCAACTTACAAATCAGATTACTCAAGATGATGTAAATTCACTAGATATTGATCCTAATTCCATTGGAGCTTTCTATCACTCTCTAGATAATTATGATATTCGTATAGACTATGTACAACATAATATTAGTGCTATATTAGGATATATTAATATATTAAACAGTAAATAGTATATGGAGAATAACTTTAAAACACCCCAACCAATATTAAAAAGTCAAAGACATGCTATTGATGGGATACTCTCTATTGTTAAAAATGAAAGAAACTTTAGAATACAGTTAGTAGTAGCTATGTTAGTAGTATTAATATCTTTCTTACTTAAAATATCTCATTCAGATTGGATAGCGGTAGGATTTTTAATAACGTTAGTATTAATATCAGAAGCATTTAATAGTGTGATAGAGGCACTCTGTGACACAATATCACATGAATATAGAGTAAATATTAAATATGCTAAAGATGTAAGTGCAGGAGCAGTATTAGTTAGTGCAATACTTTCTGTGATATTAGGATTGATAATATTTATGCCGTATATAATAGATTTACTAATTAAGTAATCTATTCATACCTAAGAGCTTTAACAGGATCTAATCTCGCTGCTTTCATAGCAGGATATATACCAGCAATAACTCCAATTAGGATACTACTTACTGTTATTATTAATGCATTACCAAATTGGAAATAGAAGAACTTATCTATAGCTCCAAAGCCCTGTTCTTTTAATACCTCTACTATAAATGGATCAGCTATTTGCATCATAGCGTATGTAATACTTAAACCTAGTACTCCCCCTATTAATCCAATAAGGCCTGATTGTATTAAAAATATTACTAATACCTGTATATTAGATGCCCCTATTGCTTTAATAATACCAATCTCTCTAGTTTGCTCATATATACTCATTATCATTGTATTAATAATTCCAATACTAGCAACGAGTGCTGATATAGCTCCAAATACAATCAAAGCTATTGTTAATCCTGCAGTAAGCGTAGATATAAAATCTACTACTGTTTTAGTAGAAATTACACTAAGACCCATCTCCTCTACCATATACTCTTCTACCTGAGCTGTTTTCTCTTCATCTGTTTTTACTAGTAATTGTGAGTACCCAATCTTTTCAATATATTCATCCTTACTCTCAAAACCTCCAATATCTACTAATATATCTAATGCCCTATCCGTATTTATCCAAAATGCATCATTAGATGTTTCTACTACACCCTGTACTGTAAACTCATACTCCCTATCTATCATATTCTTGTTAGCAGCTGATATAAAAGAGGTAGAGGGTAGACTCTTAGCTACAATCTTCTTACCAATAATGTCTTCATTAGTTAACTCAAAGAAAGAAACTACAAAATTACTTACAAATATTCCATCTTCTTTAAGTACTGGATCCTCTCCTACAAAGCTTATAAAGGACTCATCATCACCTGGTAAATCAAAAGATTGGAGTATATTCATTGGATATGGAGTATCATCACCCTCTAAATACATCTCTAAACCATTTATAACAAATATGGTATTTATTTCCTCTACCCCCTCTATCTCTAAAATCTCTTCCTTAATATCTGCATTTACGACTACTGGTTCCTTCTTTTCCTCTTCTTCTGCCTTAGTTGGTGCAGTTAACATACCTCCAAACATAAAGTCTTGGGAGGATACATAAAGGTCTGTTGGTTTAAATACTGAACTAAATTGAGTTAGTACTGCTCTTTGTAAATCTGTCATACCAAAGAGTATGAATGTCATTAGCATTACAGCAATCATTATGCCTAAGCTAGTAAGCATTGTTCTTAGTTTTCTTCTTAGTATTAAGCTTAGTGCATATTTAAACATTTTTACCATCTACTAAAGTAATTACTCTATCTGTTTTCTTACTAATATTCTTGTCATGTGTAACTAATATTACTGTAATACCCTCTGTTTTGTTTAACTCTTTTAAAAGATTTAATATTGATTCACCCGTCCTACTATCCAAGTTCCCTGTAGGCTCATCCGCTAGTACAATCTTAGGAGTATCTATAAGTGCTCTAGCAATTGCTACTCTTTGTGCTTGTCCTCCTGATAATTCTTTAGGTAAGTGTTTTCTTCTGTTTTTTAAATCAACCATATCTAGTAAGTAATCTAATCTCTTACTTACATCAATATCCTTACTTCCTGTAAATTTCATAGGTAGCAATATATTTTCCTCTACACTTAGAGATGGTATTAAATAAAACTGTTGGAATATTGTACCTACAATATGTCTTCTGTAGAAATTTGGATTGTACTCCTTAATATCTGTACCATCTATAAATACATGACCTGAATATTCCCAATCTAATCCTCCTAAGATATTTAGTAAGGTAGATTTACCACTTCCTGAACTTCCTACTACAGATACAAATTCACCTTCTTTAATATCAAAAGATACACCTCTTAGTGCTTCTACAGAGACTTCTTTACTCATCTGATATATTCTTTTTAAGTTTTTAATATCTATATATGACATTGTAATATTCTTAATAGTAAACGATATCTAGTATATATGAAAATATATAAAAGGGAAATGATACAATGTGATATGAAAAAAGAAGATGTATGTAAAAAGATTTTAGAAATGTCTAAGAAAGATCAAGAAGTTAGAAAGAATATGGGTCGTATGAAAGATATAGATGAAAGAAACAGGAGAGAGTTTAAAAAGATATTTAAAGAGGTAGGGTATATTTCTTCTGAGTATGGTAAAGATGTACAGTTAGGAGCATTCTTAATAGTGCAACATATGCCCAAAGAGGATATACCCTTTATGAAAGAGTACCTCAGACTAATGAAAAAGGATATTAAAAATATTAAACCCCTTTACTATGCACTGCTAACAGACAGAGTAAGAATGTATGAGGGTAAAAAACAGATGTATGGTACTCAGTTTGTACTAGTAGATGGTATATACAAATTACACCCTATCGCTAATATTAAAAATGTTGATATCAGAAGAAAAGAGATAGGGTTGGAACCTCTCGATGAATATTTAAATAAATTAAGTGAAGAAATACAGATTGAGAATCTCAGTAAAAACAAATAGCAATGTAATATTCTTTGAAACTCTCCTCTCTTTACTAAATAGTAAAGATACAGATTTCCATCCCCTTGGAAATAAAATTGTTACTCACTTTAGTGATATTCAAAATTTAGAATCTTTTAAAGAATTCAAAAATAAATATGAACAAGGAAAGATAACTAGACATGCATATCAATACCTATTCCTCTCAATCAACCTATACTCTAATTTAAAACCTAAAGAACTTTCACCAAGTGATGGTTTCGGTCCAAATAGATATAAAGGATATATGGAAGATATTTACCCTTTGGTAAAACAAATTTACTCTGAAAGTGATTTTACTAATCGGTATAAAACGGAAATACTTTCTGAATACAAGGAAATAGCAAAAGATATGCAATCTCTTTTTGATAGACAGAATCCAAGTGATGTATTAATAGATTTCTGGGGAAAAAGCTTTGAACCTAAATTAATATTCATCCCAGATCCACTAAGAATAGGAGGAGGTAGTGGTCTATCAAGAGGCAATACTTTCTATTCTGTTACAGGAACAGTAAATAGGAAGGAAAAAGTTATCTTTGATAACTCCCATATGATTTCTAACCTCTTACATGAATTCTCCCATTCATTCTTTCATAAGTATCTTTATTCAAATAGAGAACATGTAGAAATTAACAATCAACTCACTGAGTCCTTATATAAGAATCTAGATGAAACCTTAAAAGGAGAAATAGGAAAACAGTATGGTCCTCCTTTGGTATATTTTGAGGAAACTTTTATAAGGGCTGTACAAATACTTCTAACCAAGGAATTTTTCTCAAAATATATGCCTGAAGAAGAAAACAGTAGCAAGAGTTTAAAACAACTAAAGAAAAGAAAAGAAGATGGATTTATATATATAGAGGAGTTCTATAACGAATTAAATAATAATAACTCCCCAATACTTTCTTACATAAAGGTTTTGAAATCTCTCTCCTAATATCTTACAGATATCCCTTGACAACAACATATCTTTAAGTTTAAGATAACCCTATGGCTAAATATTCAATACACATTGAGGATTTTTCTAAATCCTTTGGAAAACTAAAAGCAGTAAACAATCTCTCCTTTGATGTAAACGAAGGAGAAGTATTTGCATTCTTAGGAAGCAATGGATCAGGTAAAACAACTACCATTAGATGCTTACTTAAGATATATCAACCAGATACAGGGAAGTTGTTGATAAATAACAAACCATATACAGAAGCTTTTAATAAAGTACTGGGATACTTACCAGAAGAAAGAGGACTATACAGAGATGCTAAGGTATTAGATATATTGGTATATACTGCTCAACTAAGAGGATTAAGTAAAGATATTGCATTAAAAAGAAGTATTAAATACTTAGAACAGGTAGATTTAATAGAGCATAGCCAGAAGAAAGTATCTCAATTAAGCTCAGGTATGCAACAGAAAGTACAACTAGGTACAACCTTAATACATAATCCTGAGATATTGATATTGGACGAACCCTTTAAAGGATTAGACCCATTAAACAGGCAGCTTTTCATTGAGATATTTTTAGAAAGAGCTAAAAAAGGTACTACCATTCTCTACAGTACACATGTAATAGATGAAGCACAAAAGATGGCAGACAGGTTACTAATCATTAACAAAGGAGAAAGAATTGAGTATGGAAGTACAACAGAAGTAAGAAAGAAGTATGGTTCAGATACCTTAGTTGTATCATTTTCAGGTAAGAGACCTCTTAAAGATCACAAGATGTATAGGAGTGAGATTACTAATAGTACTGCAGAGATTGTTCCTAAGGAAAAATATAGTACAAATGAAATTATTGAAGAACTCATAAAAGGTGGTACACAGATTCTTGATCTTAAAGTAGATTATCCATCTCTAAATCAAATATTTATTGATATTACTAAAAAACATGGAAAGTAAAAAATATTGGATAGTAGCACAATTTGAGTTTAAAGAGATTGTAAGAAAACCATCATTTTGGTTAGCTACACTATTCTTACCATTACTAATAGGAGTAATCTCCTTTATTACTGGATATGCGAATGTAGAAGCTAGTAAGGAATTTGAAAAAGGTAATACACAGTTTGAGAATGTATATATATTAGATAGGGCAGGAGTAGTAGATGAACAATTACTAGTAGAACCGTATGAGAAGGTAGAGAGTGAGGAGGAGGTAATAGAGAGTGTTAGAAGTGAGTCAGGTAAGTTATTAATAGTTATACCCGAAGATTTTGAAAGTACATATAAATATGAGTTGATATACAAAAAGGATGAGAAAGTACTAGCTGGTATTACTATGCCTATGGTAATAAATGGTTTACTTAAACAGAGTGCCCTTACACAAATTCAAGATCCTCTTAAGATTAGATTACTTACTTCAGATCCAAGTGCAATAGTAAAAAGTTTTGATGACGAGGGTAATCTAAATGAAGAGAATTTTGGACAGTATATAGTTCCTATTGCATCTTTAGTAGTATTCTTCCTAGCAGTCTTTATATCCTCTTCCTTCCTACTACAGAGTGTATCTGCAGAGAAAGAGAATAGGATGATAGAGACTATGCTTTCTATTATTGATAAGAAATCCTTAATGTTTGGTAAGATGATTGGTTTAATGGGAGTAGTATTAGTTCAATTACTACTTTGGTTAGCATTAGGATTGGGTACATATGTATTAGTCCAAAATCAATTCAATCTTAACTTACCAATAGATATTGGTAGTATAGATACATCAATGGTCCCTATTAATATATTCTTAATACTTTCTGCATTTGTATTTTTTGCAGCAATAATGACTGGTGTAGGAGCTATTGGTACAGGGGCACAAGATAGTAAGAACCTTTCTTCAATATTCATACTACTAGCAATATTTCCTATGTATTTAATGCAAATATTAATTACTAATCCATCTGGTTCTCTATCTCAGTTCTTTACATACTTTCCATTTACTTCACATATGATATTGCTTCTTAGAAACTCTCTAGGAGCTATATCTACTCCTGAGTTAATACTTGGATTAGTAATCACCACTGTATATGGGGTTATATCTCTTTGGATAGCTCTTAAGCTATTTGAATTAGGTTGTCTAATGTACAACAGAAGACCTTCTTTTAGAGAAATTCTTCAATATTTTAAGATAGGGGCTTAGATATTGACATCACTTCCTTTGTAAACTAATCTTAAGCATAAATTGTAAGCCAAATTACCTTGGAAAATATCGTTGAACAAGTTCCCCAAATTAATACTGAAATGTCACAAAGTATTGAGAAACCTAAAAAGAAATTCCCACTAGCCCTTTTAATTATAGCCCTTCTTTTAATAGGTATCTTAGTTACTATCTTCATATTAGGGGAAGATAGAAATGAAGAAAATCCCGAACAAGATGATGAACAAACAGAAAAGGAAGTAGACTCTGATTTTATAGATGCAGATGGATACGATGTGAGTAACTTTACAGATATTAAACTTAAAAGCTATGAAGGATTGGTTGTGATGGTTTCTAAAGAAGATGAAGCAGATACAACAATAATTCCTGGAGTAATATATTACGGTCAAGAGGCATACTATTTTAATCCAGATGGTCTTACATATAAAGAGAGAATAACAGAACCTCTCACCTCTATGTCAATTGTAAACAGAAGCAGTACAGTAAGTACTGTTCAAGAGATTGCTTTTGATGAAACTGTAACTAATATACAAAATAAGAATGTTGATTCACAATGGTTGGATTCTGGTACACTTCAAGCTACTAGGCTTAATCATTACTCCGCTAATTACACATTCATACAGGAGTTAACCAATGTTACATACCCAAATACAGAGAGTGTATTTGCCGTATTACTTTTTGGTGGTAGCCAAGAAGCCCCATATGTTAATGATGATGGTACAAACTTCTCAATTGTTGTATTTGCCGTTAAGGGTGAGAATGTTATTCAACTTCAAGCAACTGGTAAAACACTTACAAATCTCGGTATAACACTTGCAGAGCATGAATCATGTACGGAGGAAGTAAGTGCTGAGGATTCTGATTTGGTATATAACTTAGATTGTCTCTCAGAGATAATCAAGCTTGAGAAGTACCAAACAGAGGTAAGGAAGATTACAGATAGCTTAGTAAGTGAATTTGAGTTAGTACAGTAAAATTTTAATTAAATAATTATTTCTAAGAGGAATAATTACTCTCTTCTTAATTGAGAGAAAATGTATTTTGTAATACTGTGTAACTCTTCATTAGATACTCTTTTTTCTGGATTAGAAGAAAGATTCATACTTGAGAAATGATTCTCTACGAATGTACCATTAGGTAGTACTCTCCTATACCCATACTTATCCACCCTACTCTCTTCTAAGTGTCTATTCCTTTCCTCTAATACCTCTTTAAATGTATCTGAGTCCTCTCCTAATGTCCTTCTAATACTCTCTGTAACTAATATATTGCCTGTAACAATGAATGCTGATACAAAGAGTGCTCTACTCTCTTTTTTAAGCTTACCATCCTCATCTAACCACTCAAAAGGAGTATCTACTCCTATATCTGCAAGATATTGCATCTTAGGCATATCATAGGTAGATGTATATGATGTTTTTCCTTCTCCTGTATATGGTATTAACTCTATATTTTCTAATTCTTTAAAATCTTGTTCTTTTAGATATTGATTATCTAAAGATTCATTCTCAATATTGTTTTCTTTAAATTCCATATTTAAAAATACTTAATTTATTACCCCCTATTATACCAATATATTTGAAAAGATATTAATATGGGAATATAATTCGGAATATATGAAATATATTACTAATAAACAGTATCTACAAATAAAGGATATACCAAGAGGTAGATTAGCTGCTAGAACATTAATATATACAGGAGTAATAATAGAGAAAGATAATAAGGTATTACTCTGTTTCCCTAATAAAACAAAATATCCAGGATGGCAATTACCAGGGGGTAAAGTACTTTGGAGTGAGAGTATATTAGATTGTACTAAGAGAGAGGTATTAGAAGAGGTAGGATTAAATGTAAAACCAGAGTATTTGATAGGGATATTTCAAAGAGATACTGGTCCAGAGGATGAGGAGTATATTAGAGTAATATTTTCTTCTAAGAGTTTTAGAAAAAAGTCTAACCCTTTAATAGATCCCGCTATTAAAGAAGATAGGTGGTTTGATATGAAGGATATATTAGATGGGAAGGTAGAGTTACAATCTAAACAGATATTAAAAGAGATAGAGAGATACTCTGAGGGTAAGAGATATCCTTTAGAGGTATTAGGTATGTTTAAGTGGTAGGTATATTTCTTGACTTTAAGTAGTATTACAAATATCCTTTAGTATAGATATCTTTAATAAACAGTTAAAATCTAAGAGTTTAGGTATACTCATTTTAATACCTTCAGTATTAATACTTCTTACTACCATTATCGCTTTTATCATTCTCCCTTTATTTGCTAAGGGGTCTGGTGTTAGTTTAATAGTTCTTTTACCTTTTCTTTTTCTTTCAATATTTACTCTTACTCTATCAGGTATAGGTATATATATTGGTATTAGATATTTAAAAAAGAGAGGTTTTAAAAAGAATAGATCTTTGGGTATTGTATTAATTACAGTAGGATTAGCATATTTTGGATATACATTATTAGGATATATATTCTCTAATTTAACAGATAATATGGGGGGAGAATTTAAGGTAATACTATCATTCCTATGGCTTTTAATATCCTTTCCTTTAGGATTAGGGTTAAAGAATGGGGTTAGGTAGGGAATTATTTCCTATTACAATAGTTCCTTTTCTATTTATTAAATATATTGAATCTCCCTATTACTCTTGATATACTATCTCAACAATTGGCATTAGCCACGACTCCCTCTAGTAATAGAGGGAGGTAACTTTAAAAGCCTCACTAGGCCCTCAATTATCTCCCAAACTATCCCTACTTCTACTTCATCTATCTTGTATATTAATCTTTTGGAGCTAAAGGTCCTTATCTGAGATAGTAAGACTGAAACTTTCCCCTTTTTTGTTTGTATAGGGGAATAGTAGATATTTTCTTTAATCTTTGTACTTAGGGGAAGAGCAAGAAAGAGTTGAGTATTAAATTTCTTTATAATTA
>JAVEVH010000046.1:0-5564 GCA_034005145.1 Candidatus Dojkabacteria bacterium
CAATACCTTCTGTTTTTAATACATTCCATTTAGTATTTTTAATACCTTTTATCATTTCTAATATATCTTTCTCTAATTCTTCTTCTAAGTGATACAAAGCTATATCACTTTCTCCATGTTTAGTATGAGTACTTAACCAATATACATCTCCTTTAGATATATCAAATACAGTAGTAAGAAATTCTTTTAAATATGGCATTTGTTTATACTCTTTAGTATCTAAGAGAACACCATCTATGTCGAGGTAGATTTTCATATATATTCTTCTCCAAACAATATATTAAAGCAAGTTCTTTCTCTGTAATTTTTAAACTATAACTTTTTATAAACCCACATTTTGCTAATTTTTTCAGCTAGATCTTCACCCCTAGTTTCTATTGCAAGTTTAAAATCTGTTTTAAACAATTCTCCATATTTTGTTACTATTTCTTTATTAATCTCAAATGAAGATTTCGAATAAACTTCAGTCTTTATCTCAAAAGAATTATCCTTACATTTTTCTCCATTATCTTCACTTGTTAAGAGGGTAAGATTTCCTAAAGAATGAACATAATCATCTATTTCTATTGCCGTTAAGTTCCACTTTGCTGGATTCTGAGGGACAATATGTTCAATTTCTGGAGAATTAATAGAAATCTCTTTGTTGTCACTGTGCATTAAATCAGTAATTGCTTGAGTAATAAGTTGTCTATCACTTTTATAAGAAACATCTTGTACAAAATACTTTGAGAAATCTTCGTGCGAATTGACCTTCGAGAATAATTCTTCAAAATCTGTTCGTAATTTAGTCAACAATCTTCTTTTATCACCTTCCTCCGTAATATAAAGACTCATCGCTGCAAAAGTCCTTTCATATGCAGAAGGACTAATATCTGAATATCTAGCTCTCACAACAAAAATCCAAAGATTCTGAAGAACACTTAACCATTCTGACTCTTTAAGTATTTTACCGTTCTTTGACTTTTTATAAATAGATAATAACACCATATATACTTGTTCATTGTTTATATATTGGAACTTCCGAAATGCTTCAAGTAATTTCTTTGAAATTTTTAGTTCGTTTTCTAATCTTTGATATAAAAGTCCAAGATAAATATGTGCATACTCGTTTAAAGAAATAACATAATTCTTTATTTCGGATGGTTCTCTATTTTCTATTTCATACTCCCTTATTCTTTGGAATAAATTCCCACTAGAAATATAGCCATGATGCATAGTCCAATAATATCTAATAAATCTTGTAATTTTACCAGGATCCGTTTCCTCGAATAATTCTTCCATCTCTCTCCAATAATATTCTGCGGTTTCCTGCGCATTTTGGTCTGAATTCGTAGATTTTAAAATAGAGTTCTTGATTAGATCTCCAGGGGTAAGACCCAAACCGGTAGAATTAAAGCCTTCAAAAATATTATATATTTCAACTTCTGATTCTAAAACTATTACAACAAATTGCAGAGAAAGGAGTTTATCCTTTAATTCTGAGAGCTTTGATAATTCAGAGTGTTTTGAGTAATCACGGATGTACTTAACGGCTATTTTATAATTTGAGAGGTATCTTGCCTGCTGTTTATCCAAGACCCTTGTATCCATAAGCTCCTTGTTTCTCTTGATGATAGCATCAAATATTGTTTGATAACTCTCTCTTCCTAAGATAAGTCTTATATGACTCTCGTTATAAGGATCGATATGGAACAATCTATAATTAATAATTGCAATTGCATTATCCACGGTTTTTAGATCTTCAATATTCTCTTTAGTATTAATTTCCTCCTTCAAGGATAAGTAAACCTCTTTTAGAGCAGCAAGAAATAAAAATATCGTTGTTAATCTTTGTTGTCCATCAACAATTGACAGGGGAGATTCTTCTATTTCCTGTTTAACCGCAACAATATTTCCTAAGAAATAATTCTTCTCATTAGAAATTAAAGAGTCCCAGAACTCTTGTAATTGTTTATTTTTCCATGCATATGGTCTTTGGAAATTTGGTATTTCAAACCTTTTGTAAGTATCACAAAGATTTGTAAAAATAAAATCTCTTGTATCCTTAAATTTTGCCATTTAGATTAACAATTATTTTAATTCAACATATTATCCTTCATATATTTTCTATTGTCTAGAAAGGCACTGTTTTGTTCAGGAGAAGTTAACCTATTCTTGATATAATTTCCTTATGAAATATTTCTCTACAAAAAACTTTACACTATACAAAGACGACTCCCTCAATCTTCTTAAAAAGTTTCCTAACAACAAATTTAATATGATCTTTGCAGATCCCCCCTATTTTCTTTCTAACGGCACTTTCAGTTGTCAGAATGGAAAAATGGTTAATGTAAAAAAGGGAGATTGGGACATGTCAAATTCCTTAGAAGAGACAGTTGAATTTCACAAAACATGGCTAAAGGAATGTAAGAGAGTATTAAAACCAAATGGAACCATATGGGTAAGTGGAACATATCACTCTATATACCAATGTGGGATATTGATTCAAGAATTGGGATATAGAATTTTAAATGATATTGCATGGTTTAAACCAAATGCATCTCCCAATTTAAGTTGTAGATTCTTCACAGCAAGTCACGAGACTCTAATATGGGCAAGAAAGGAACAGAAAAAACCTCATACTTTTAACTACAACCTTATGAAAAATGGGAGTTGGGATGAAGATAAAATAAAGAAGCCTAATAAACAAATGAGAAGTGTGTGGGAAATAAAGACAACTCCACTTTCAGAAAAAATATATGGAAAACATCCTACACAGAAGCCAAAAGAATTGTTAAAAAGAATTATATTAGCCAGTACTAACAAAGGAGATTTGATTTTAGATCCTTTCACCGGTAGTTCCACTACAGGTCTGGTTGCTGTAGAATACGGTAGGAAGTTTATAGGTATTGATAAAGAAAAAGAATATTTAGATTTATCAATACAGAGATATAATAATTTAAAAACAAACATCTAGAATGACAATAAAAGATGAAATTTGGGAGAAGATTGGTCGGGATATTAACATCAAAGAACACGACTTTGAGAAAGGACCTCTGCAAATTACAGCTTCTGAGATTAAACAAAGTGCTAAAGATTTCAAAGTCAAAGAACCACGGATATTATGTAAACATGACAGTAGAGAATCACGACCTAAAATATTTCAAGACCTAGGTCTCTTTATACTACCAATCAAAAACGGTACCTATGTAATTGTGAAAGGGGAAGGATATGTAGACATACCAGAGATAACTTCAGAACCTGAGGTCCATCAATCTATACTTGATTTCAAGTTAGAAACCTCAACCGTCGGTAACTCGGAGATGCAACATTTAGATTTTGCATACGCCTCAAGTATCATTAGGACCTTTACTAACGACACTTCGTTAGTTTTGACAATAAGGGGAAGAAAATATACTCCAGAATTTTCTTTCAAAGTTTCAAACTATCAAATATCAACACAAAGCGTACAAACAGAAGTTGATGCAGGATATGAAGGAAAAGATTCAATAGTGTTGGTTGAAGCAAAAAACTCAACCACAAACAATGAAATCATTCGTCAACTTTACTACCCCTACAGAAAATGGGAAGAGCAGACAAGTAAAAAAGTAACTACACTGTTTTTTGAAAAAAGAGGTCCCTATTTTTATCTTTGGCAGTTTGATTTTGAAGACAAGCAAAATTACAATAGTATTAAATTTACTAAATCTGCCCGATTTAAAATTCAATGATCCAAGCCAAACCTTTTCTAAAATGGGCTGGAGGTAAGAGACAATTACTTAATGACATTGAAAATATCCTCCCCCCAGAAATAAAAAAAAATGAAGAAATAGATCTCTATATAGAACCTTTTGTTGGAGGAGGTGCTCTTTTGTTCCATCTTCTTTCTAATTACTCTGTTAAAGAAAGTATTATTAACGATATAAATCCAGATTTGATTCTTTCGTACAAAGTAATCAAACAGTACCCTGAGGAATTAATTAAAAAATTGAGGGAAATAGAGAATGAATATTTATCTCTTTCTTACGAAGAACGAAAAGAATATTTCTATCATAACCTGAGAACCAAATTTAACGAATTAAAGATTAATTATTCAAAACTTGACACCAAATCTTCTGTTGAAAAGGTGGCACTACTCATTGCTTTAAATAAAACCTGTTTTAATGGGTTGTATAGACAAAACAGCAGAGGAGAATTTAATGTACCTGTTGGTAGATATAAAAATCCTAAAATTCTAGATGAAGAGAATCTACGAAATGTAAGTACTTTGTTAAAAAATACTAAAATAGTATATGGCAGTTATGACTCAATAAATATACCAACAAAAACTAATGCTCTTATTTATTTCGATCCTCCATATAGACCTTTAACTACTTCGGGTTTTACAAAGTACTCAAAAGAAGATTTTAATGACAAGGATCAGAAACAACTAGCAAAATACTTTAGAAGGCTTAGCAAAGACAAGCATTATCTTTTACTAAGTAATTCTGATACAAAAGATGGTTTCTTTGATGAGTTGTATAAGGGTTTTAATATAAAAAGAGTCTCAGCAAAACGATCTATAAATTCAAAAGCCAATGGTAGGGGAAATATTAATGAGCTGTTGATTATAAATTACTAAATTCGCCTTTCTTCCAAACATACCCCTACCTCAAGATCTCTCTCATCTCCTCCGTCAAATATCCCTTAGCCTTCTCCCACATATCTATATCTAAACCATAATAAGCTTCAGATATACTACCTGTAATAGCAGCTAAAGTATCAGCATCACCACCTAAAGATATACTATTCCTAATACTATCTTCAAAACTATTACTCTCTAAAAAACAAATAAAAGAAAAAGGAACTGTACCAATAGCTAACTCATTATATTCATAACTATCCCTTACCTCATCTAAAGACTTACTTAAATCATACTTAAACTTACTCTCAACATATCCCTTTATCTCTTCCTTACTCTTTTTAATCCTACTTAGATATATACACATAGCTACTGCCTGAGCACTCTCTATCCCCTCTATATGATCATGTGTTATCTCTGATACCCTCTTAGCTTCTCTAAGTACATCTTCCTCTGTATTAAATAACCAACCTACACTAGATACTCTCATAGCAGATCCATTACCTTTACTTCCATACGGTTTTTTCTCTTTACTTAATATCCATTCAAAGAACATACCTCCATATCCCCTATTAGGATATTTCTCTATCCATTTCATAAAGGATTGTTCTAATGGAATACTATTCTTTAAAGAATCATATACAGCAATTGTTAAGACAGAATCATCTGTAAATGTACTACCGTATGGAAAAAGTTCAAACTCTTTAGTAGTAACCTTACTACTAAACTCTCTTGTACTCCCTACTATATCTCCAATAATGGCTCCTCTCATATATCAGTATTATACATAATTCCCCTGTTCAAACATATTTAATATCTCCTAACTAAAATATATGTATGGAGAAAATAAAGGTAAAAGGAAAAGATATTGAAATACTCTCTAAAGGAAATAATGAGTACATATCACTAACCAGTATTGCTAAATACAAAAATCCAAAAGAGCCTAAAGATATAATAAAGAATT
>JAVEVH010000047.1:0-5487 GCA_034005145.1 Candidatus Dojkabacteria bacterium
ACAGATGCTGTACAAGCAGTAGGAAATCTTCCAATAGATGTAGAGGATTTAAATATAGATTTACTCTCACTTTCAGGTCATAAGATAAATGGACCTAAGGGAGTAGGAGCTTTGTATATTAGAAAAGGAGTAAATATCTCTAATATACTACACGGTGGTGGACAAGAAATGAGAAGAAGAGCAGGTACTGAGAATGTAGCAGGTATAGTAGGGTTAGGAAAAGCAATAGAGGTTAATACTAAAGATATAGAGAAGAAGAGTAAGTATTTAATAGAGTTAAGAGATTACTTCATAGAAAGAATTCTTAAAACAGTACCAGATACAATATTAAATGGAGATCCTAAATTAAGATTACCTGGTAATATTAATGTCTGTTTTAAATATATAGAGGGAGAGTCAATACTACTAATGCTAGATATAAAGGGTATATGTGCCTCTAGTGGCTCTGCATGTACCTCAGGCTCCCTAGAGCCATCTCATGTACTCCTTGCTCTAGGATTACCTCATGAGATTGCACACGGTTCTTTAAGATTAACTCTAAGTGAGGAAAATACTAAAGATGATATGGATTATGTATTAGAAACCATACCTCCAATCATTGAAAAATTAAGAGCTATGTCACCTTTAATTAAAAAATAGAAAACTATGGAAGAATACAGTACAAAAGTAATGGATCATTTCTTTAATCCTAGGAACGTAGGAACAATGGATGACGCAGATGGAATAGGGGAAGTAGGAAACCCTAGATGTGGAGATATAATGAGAATGTATATTAAGGTTAAAGATGACAAGATTACGGATATTAAATTTCAAACATTTGGATGTGGAGCAGCAGTAGCTACTAGTAGTATGGTAACAGAGTTAGTAAAAGGTAAGACATTAGATGAGGCACTTAAGATTACAAATAGGGAAGTTGCAGAAGCACTAGACGGATTACCTCCTGTTAAAATGCACTGCTCTAATCTAGCAGAATCTGGTATTAAAGCAGCAATAGATGATTACAGAAAGAAGAATGAAAAGTAAGGGAAAAGTATTACTAGGTATGAGTGGTGGAGTAGATAGCTCTGTCTCAGCATATATACTTAAACAGCAAGGGTATGAGGTAATAGGGTGTACAATGAAACTTTGGTTTGATGAAAACCATAATAAATATGTTTCCAATATTGAAGATGCTAAAAGAGTAGCTAATACTCTAGATATTCCATTCCATATCTTTGATATGCAAGAAGATTTTAAAAAGTATGTAGTTAACTACTTCATATCAGAGTATGAATCTGGTAGAACCCCTAACCCATGTGTAGCTTGTAATAGGTATGTTAAGTTTGAAGGACTAATGGAAAAGGCAAAAGAGTTAGAAATAGATTACATAGCTACTGGTCATTACGCTGTAGTTGAGAAAGAGAATGATAGATATATATTAAAAAAGTCTAAAGATGACAGTAAGGATCAAACATACTTCCTTTATAACCTAACACAAGAACAATTAAGTAAGGCTGTATTTCCATTAGGTAGTTATAAAAAAACAGAAATAAGAGATATTGCTAAGCAGTTAGGATTTAATACCGCTAATAAACCAGATAGCCAAGAGGTCTGCTTTATAGAAAACAATAACCATTTTGAATTTGTAAACGCTTACTCTGATACTCCAACTCAAAAAGGTGAGATTGTAGATATACAGGGTAATGTCCTAGGTATTCATGAAGGTATTTCTAAATATACAATAGGACAAAGAAGAGGTTTAGGTGTAGTAACTGGCAAGCCTATGTTTGTAATAGATATTGATGGAGAGAGTAATAGAGTTATACTTGGTTCTAATGATGATTTATTAAAAAAAGAATTAATAGCTTCTAATTTAAATTGGGTATCTATCGACTCACTTAAAGATAAATTAGATGTAGATATAAAGATAAGGTCTACTGCTAAATTAGCAAAAGGAAAGATATCTACTATAGAGGAGAATAAAGTAAGAGTTATTTTTGATAAACCTCAAAGAGCAATAACTAAGGGTCAATCAGTGGTATTTTACAAAGAGGATACTGTAGTAGGTGGTGGTATTATAGAAAGTTAATAAAAATATTTGACATTTCATTTTAATATTGTGAATATATAAAGTTACTATAAGTTAAACTTAGCTATATATTATTTTTATGTCAGAAACACAGAAACTACATACTCTGTTAAGACTTTATGAAAATACCGTGGAGAGTAATAGAGAGGAAATAGATAAAGAAGACAGATATTTAGGTGTTTTCTATCCAATATTAGATCCAAGGGCAAAATTACCTCAGGATTTCCCTGATATCGAGAATTATGTTAAAAGGTTAGGGAAAAAGCCAAAACAGATAAGACATAATTTTGAAGATATGACTATTTCTTTTACCTCTGGAGAGGTTTTTTATGTTTTTGATTTAGAAGATTTTAGATACTATCCAAAGAGTTTAAGTCTAAAAGATCATAATCATTTTAATAAGATAGATGAAGTGATTACATTTGATCTTCTTAAAGATGAAGATATCTGCGAAAACAGTATAGATTGGGATACTCATTACCTTATTAATGATAAAAGAGTATTAAGAATTACTGTAAAAGATAATGATGTAGAAGATTATGGAGAGAGAGAATAATTACACTCTATTACAGGAGTATGAGTTTCGTTTAAGGGATAGAAAGCTATGGATTGCTGAGCCCTTAATAGATCCTCGTTTAATAATTCCTGTATGGCCTCAAAGAATTTCTAAATTTATAAAAAAGCTTGGAGGTGGTGCATTAGACATAGAACTTTCATCTGATAAATGTACCGTTATATTCCCTGGAGGAGAGGTAGTTTATTCATTTTACCCAAATATTACAAAGCTAATTCCTAATAATGTAACCCTATATGCAGCTACAGCAGAGCCAGGCAAAAGATCTCTAGGTACTAAATACTATGATACTAATATGTATTTTGACATTTTAGAAATAGATGAGTGCTCTAATATTAAAGTTGATGAAGAAACATATTTCTATGCTCCAAACGATCATATATTAAGAGTTAGGATAGAGGATCCTAAAGAGATTGATTTGAAAAATTACTGGGTTAAACAGTAAAGACAAAAAGTAAGATACCTGTTAATATATCTTAGATATGTTAAGAGAAATTGTTAAAAAGTTAACAGGTTTTAATAGAATAGTTATATATTTAAGCCTTTCAGATGTATTCTCATGGGGTGCCTTTACTGTAATATCTATACTATCTGGTATATACCTATCAGATAAATTAGGTGTAGATACTCTAAAGTTTTTAGGAATAGGTACAAGTATATACTTCTTTACAAGAGCTGCATTTCAAATACCCATTGGTTTAATTACAGATAAATACAAAAAGGATAGAGACGAAATACTCATACTCTTTGTTGGTGTATTACTAATGGGATTACCATATATTTTTTATCCCTATATAGAGACTCCACTACAATACTTCATACTACAGTTTATTTTTGGATTAGGAGTATCTCTTAATGTAACTAATTGGAGAAAACTTTTTGCTCTAAATATTGATGGTGGTAAGGAGGGTATACAGTACGGTATATATGATTTAATAATGAGTGTAAGTGCAGGATTACTAAGTATAGTAGCAGGTACAATCGCTAATATGGGAGATCTATATTTTGATACAGTTATTTCTCTTGCTGGTGTCTTAATTATGCTTGGTAGTGTATGGGTTATTCTCATATACAAATATGAGGATAGGAAAAGTAAGAAATTGAAATAAGAGATCTATAAATTTTAATTAATCTAAAATAAATGAATAAAAGAGTAATATTTTCAATAATACTATTACTAATAATTGGAATATTTATATATCTTTACCTTACTAAACCAGACCTATTTAAAAAGGTCGAAGATGTAGATAAAAGTAGTAGTATACAGACTACTGTTCAAAGTGATTTTAGATTAGAGAGTAAATATATTGGCAATAGTAAATGGGAATATACTGTAACAGGACAATTACCTAATCCCTGTTATACTGCAGTAGTAGATGCTCTAGTTGCAGAGAGTTACCCTGAACAAGTTACTATTACTGTTGTTACAAAGGAACCTGAACCTGATATGATGTGTGCACAGGTTATACAAGACTTTAAATATAATGGGACATTCTCTGCAAGTGAGAAAGCTGAGATTAATCTTGCTGTAAAGTAACTACCCAACCTGATATAAGCCTCCTATCACCATCTCTTTCTAAACAGGTGGATATTATTAAATTAGCACCACTAGGTGTACTATTATCCTCTAATACCTTAGCATCCTTTGTCCATACTGCTTCCAATATAACCTCTCCTACCTTTATCTGAGTACCCTCTAGCTCATCATTAGAGTAGAGTAGGTGTAATAGGTCTCCAAAGAGATAATGTTTGTTAGCAAGGGATAGACCATTGTGTGTATGTAATTGATATATATTATCTCTTAGAAAAATAGGACCTCCTAATACAATATCCCTATTACCATCCAACTGTCTTTGCCATTTATACTCATCAAGGAGTAACCCATTAAGAGTGTCTACCATATCCTGAGTATATCCTCCTAAGTATGTATATTTAAAATATATTTTCTTACCTTCCCATCTCTTAGGTATTTGCCTATTTAATAGGGTAAAATCCACTAAATATGTACCATCCTTTTGAAAGGTTAACAGGTTTTCTAAAGGATTACCCTCTATCTCTTCCCCTTTATCTTCCCTTATGGGTGTTTGTAATACAGCATATACCTGTGTATTAACTTCTTCCTGTTTAGTATTTGGAATTAAGACAAATATTGTATAGATAGCGGTACTAAGTGTAAGTACCGCTACCAATATATAAAAACTTTTTAATTTCATTACCTCTTATTATAGTATGCGTTACCCAAAGAGAGAATAGATGCACCTGTAAGAAGTATTAATACGTACTGTACTAAGTAAAGTAAGGTAGTATCCTCACCTGCAGTAGCAGCTAATACTACTGTAGAAGTACCTAATACATCACCCTCATCATCATCTCCTAATACATCTCCATCATCATCGACTTCACAAGCAGCTGTTGCCTGACAAATAATTGTTCCTCCCTGACCATCTGCAACCTCATCTCCTCCTTCGTACCCACACTCAGTTGGACATATTCCTGCTGGGGTATACCCACAGTATTTATCAATCATTTTTCCAGATTCCCATGGTTTTCCAATATCTGGAGTAATATCTATAGATATTGCTTCTGCCATATATCCAGTAGGACTTTCATCAGAGTTCGTAGGGAAACACCATCTATAAGTTGAACATGAGTTTGTAGCTGGGCATTCCTTTTCTCCACCCTGACCATCTGCAACAAATCCACCTTCATATCCGCACTCTGTTGGACACTCCTCCTCACAAGGAATTATTGGTGCATCGTTACATGCTACTGTTTCAGATCCTATTACAATATCTCTACAATTTACATCTATAAAAGGCAAATGCTCGTCTAACTCTGTATTATA
>JAVEVH010000048.1:0-5446 GCA_034005145.1 Candidatus Dojkabacteria bacterium
CCTCCTACGGCGTCTATTAATTCTACAAATCCATTAAAGTTTATCATTGCATGGTACTGTATTTCTAAACCAGTAATACCTTCTACGACTTGTTCTAATACAGGTAAACCACTTCCTTCTAGTTTCTGTTCATTTACCATGTATGTGGAATTAATTTTGTTAAACCAAAGCTTATCTAAATTTGTTTGAGCATGGAAATCTCTAGGTACAGATATCATTACAATATCTTTAGTTTCGTGATTGTATGAACCAACAATTATTACATCAGTATTTAGTAATTTAGTATTTTCTCTAGTATCTATACCTACTATTAATACATTTGTATATTTACCTGTACTATCCTTTTTAAGTTCAGGATCCTTTTTCTTTTCAATTATCTGCCCTGGTGTAAATTGGAATCCAAAATCTTTAGTAGCCTTATATCCTTTATAGAGGAAGTAGAAGATTGTAGAAGTAAAGAGTATTAGGAATACAGCGAGTAAAATTTTAAGTATCTTACCTTTTTTTATTCCTCCAACTTCAATCTTTGGAGTTTTAACAGACTTTATCTTCTTCATCTCTTTATCTGTCATTTTTATTGAGAGTTCCATGGGCAGGGATGTGTAAGTTATCTAAGATATTTTTCTACATTTCTATTATGTTCTGTTAAGGTTTCTGCGAAATGTACATTACCATCTTTATCATGGATGTAGAAGTAGTAATTGTTACTTTGAGGATTACGTACAGCATTAATAGCTTCTAATCCTGGATTACATATTGGTGTAGGAGGTAAACCTGTAAATTTGTATGTATTGTATGGATTATCATCCTTCTTATCTACATCAGTAATTACATGCTTCCAATCCTTGACAGGGTAGAGTAAGGTAGCATCTATTTGGAGTAACCACCCCTCTTTTAGTCTCCTATTTATTACATCAGCAATCATAGGTCTATCAGTAGAGGTATATCCCTCTCTTTCTACCATACTTGCTATTATTATATCTTCATATGTATCAGAGGTTCCTACCTTTGTTTTGAAATTCTCTATTAATATTTTTAATACATCCTCTGTAACTACTTCATTAGAGAATGCGTATTTATCTGGAAAGAGATATCCTTCTAAATCTGTAAGTGTATATGTAAATCCTAAGGTAGAGATGAAGGTTGCATCAGTAGTAAGAGAGAGAAATTCTGTTTCATTGAAATTACTATTTCCTGCTTCCATTAATTCCTTTTCTAGTATGTCTGCTATCTCATCTTTTCTTAACCCTTCAGGTATGGTTACCCATATGTCTAATCCTTTAGATTGTTGAATGGTTTTTGCTATTTCAACAATACTTAAATTTTTAGGTATTTCATATGTTCCTGCCTGAATCTTTTGAGCAATGTTATTTAATTTAAGATATATTCTAAAGTAGTTAGCCCATTTCTCTTGGAGTATTCCTTGATCTACTAATTTCTGTACTATTGAATCAACGGTTTCACCTGTATTTATTTCTAATGTAATTTTTTCACTATTATCACTGTTAGGTGTTTCTATTACAGAGTCGTAACTTTTCTTTGCAACAAAGAGGATTACAATTACTGTAAGTAGTGCTAAGAGGAATATTTTTATTATGCTTTTCATTTATTAGAGTTTACTGAATTTAGAAAGTCTTGTAAAAATACAGTTGCTGATATCATATCTATTTTTCCTTTAGATGATTTACTGTTTTGTCCTAGTGATAGTAGCATATTTTGAGCTTGAGTTGTAGAATAGCTTTCGTCTTGAAAGAGGATGGGTAAGGTAGTTTGTGAAGAGAGTTTAGTAACGAATTTATTTATCTTTTTTAATGTTTTCTCATACTGTTTTTCAAACATTTGTGGTTTACCTATTAATATACTTTTTACTCTATATTCTTCTATTATTTCTAACATATCTTCTATTAGTTCGTCCTGTCCTCTATTTTTAGTTATCTCTAATACCGTTAATGGAGAAGCTATTAATCCCTTACTATCAGATATGGCTAATCCAAATCTTTTGTCTCCGTAATCTATTGCTAATATTGGTTTTAATACTTCCATTATTATTCTAATACTGCCTTTATTCTTTTAATACCCGCTCCAACATTTTCCTGTTTTGATATTTTGAATTTACCTAAAACAGAGGTATTTTCTATATGAGGACCATTACAGATCTCGATGGAGAAGGGGTTCTCTTTATTACCAACGTAATACAGTTTTACAGTATCTCCATACTTCTCTTCAAAAGCTGCAAATGGGACTTTACTTAATGCTTCTTGCTTACTTACCTCTTCGTATGTGACTGGGAGTGATTGGTTTATAGCGGTATTAATAATGTCTTCAACTTCTTTTACCTGTTGGGGTGTTAGTTTAGTTTCATTAGGGAAATCTAATCTTAATCTTTCAGGTGTAATATTACTTCCTTTTTGATATACATGCTCTCCTAATACTTTTCTAAGTGCAGCTAGGAGTAGGTGAGTGGTTGTATGATACTTTGTAGACATTTCTGAAGTATCTGCTAATCCTCCTTTAAAAAGACCGGAGGATGCTGTTCTAGACGTATCTTGATGCTTACTTTTAGCTTTCTCAAATCCTTCTATATCATCAATCTTAATACCTTTCTCTTTTAATATCTCTTCGGTTACTTCTTTTGGAAGACCGTATGTTTCATACATTTTAAAGAGATCTTCTCCAGTAATATTCTTATTCTTAGAAATTAAAGCATCTAATTCTTTTAAACCATTTTGTAATGTTTTATTAAATTTCTTCTCTTCATCTTCCAAGATATTTAATATCTCTTCCCTATTACTTTCTAATTTAGGCCATACTGGTTTAAATTGCTCTATTGATATGTCTGCAATTTCTCTTACGAAGGAGTTCTCTATACCTAACTTTCTAGCATGTCTCATAGCTCTTCGTATTAATCTTCTTAATATATATCCCTGCATACTGTTGGAGGGAGTAACTCCGTCCATAACGATCCATGTAGATGCTTTAATATGGTCTGTTACTATTCTTTGGGATTGGGTATTTTTATTTGTAGAAAGAGAGCCTACTTTCTCAAATATTGGTTTGTATATGTCTATATCAAATACAGAATCTTTATCTTGGCTTAACATTACTAATCTATCTAGGCCACCACCAAAATCTACATTATGTCTTCCTAGGGGTAGGTATGCTCCATTTTCAAAGAGATATTCCATGAATACGTTATTCCCTATCTCAACATACTTACCACAGTCACAATTAATATGGCACTCATTACTACATGGTTGCTTACCAGTGTTATAGAAGATTTCAGAATCTGGGCCACATGGTCCTCCTGTTGGCAATCCCCACCAGTTTTTTTCTTTGCCGTATTCTTGTATTCTTTCATTTCTACCTACATTTGCATCTATTCCATATTTGGAAAATATCTCCTTCCATATCTCTATAGATACGGTATCTTTTGGAATATTCTCTTCACCTTTAAATACAGATGCATATATTCTATTTATATCCATTTCTAATACATCTACAAAGAACTGTATGGTCATCTCTATGGCTTCTTTTTTAAAGTAGTCATTTAGAGACCAGTTACCTAACATCTCGAAAGTAGTACAGTGTGTAGCGTCTCCAACCTCATCAATATCTCCTGTTCTGAGGCATCTTTGGGAATTAGTTAATCTATTACCAAGAGGATGTCTCTCTCCTTTAAGAAAGGGTACTAATGGAAACATCCCTGCATTAACAAAGAGTACAGAAGCATCATCTTCTGGTATTAATGGGGCACTAGGAATTTCTATATGGTTTTTACTTTTAAAAAAATCTATATATTCTTTCCTAAGTTGTACGTATGAAAGATTTCTCATAGGTATGATTATATCAGAAGGCAATGTTAAGTAGAATTACTTTGAGCTATTATCTTCTTCCTGTTTAATAGCTTCGATTTGTTTGTAAAGAGAATCTAAATCTTCTCCTGGTTCAGGAGGAAGTGCAGTAACCTGTTCTTCAATTATTGGTTCTGGGATACTCTCTTGTGAGGGAGTAGGTATTTCAGGCTCAGGAGTTTGGGAATCATTTTTTACTAAGTATTTCAAATCTTCTGATTGTCTTTGTTCTATTGGTATTTCTGTTGTTGGAGGTACTGATTGAGGAAGTGCATAGTTATTTGGTTCACTATCTTTAGATCCATCTTTCCATATTGCGACTATTACCATTGGTATTACTATCGCTAATACTATTAATCCTAATCCTCCTGCTACTATGAGTAGGGTCCTTTTAGCTATTTGTAGTCCAAAGATATTGAAGTAATCCCTGTCCTCTTCTTCTTCTCCTCCCTCTATTGTAAAGGTCCAACTCTTTTGTACAGAAGATGTATTGCTATCCTCAAAGGTTAAATCTACTTTGTGTAAGCCGTATGTTAAAGGTTGTTCAGGTATATATATTACGGTATATTCACTCTCTGATATCTTATTTATCTTAATATCTTTTGTAATATCCCTATTATCTATCTTAATTAATATACTGGATTCATTTATAGTGGAACCTTCGGATGATACTAAGGAAGCCTTTATAGTAGGGAGAGGATTATTAATGCTATCTGTACTTGTAGGGGACATATTTATAACTTGAGGTTGTGGTAATACTGGTTGATCATCTGGTTGCTCAGGTTTTGGTGTTACTGTAGATATCAATATCTCTTCTGATACATCCATACCTATTCCTGCTGGTACTTGATTATCGACTGCTCTAACTATGACTCTGTATGCTCCATCTGCACTATCTGAGAAATCTATATTGTATGAGGTTATGGAAGGGTTAATATTTTTGTTAATAGCTTTCCAAGTATTTTGGTTTGTTGGGTTAGAAGATATATATATTTCATATCTTATTATTTCTCCATCATCCTCTCCTTCCCAACGTACTTTTAATATTTTGTTTTCTTTTATCTCAACTGGTGATACAGGCTCAATTATTTTTATACTTGGGTTACTATTTTCTTTAGGACTTACACTTATGACCCATGATTGAGAGGAAAGATGTGTACTGTACCCGTCATGTATGAATATATTTGCTAGGTAACTACCTGCTTTGTTAGTAGAACCCTTTAATTTAATACTTAGTTTCCCATTACCTCCATCCTCTATTACAGTAGGTTTTAGCCAATCCTCTCCTACGGTAAATGAGTAAGCGTAGTTTATTGTATCTTTATCTATATCTTCTGCTTGCAGCGTATATTCGTATGTTACACCCGTTTTTATATTTTGAGATGGTATGGATGCTCTCGGTGTAGTTGTGAATTGAGGTTTGGTATTTGTTGTAATTGCTCTTACACCCTTAATATCATATGGACTGCTTATTACACATGTATATGATTGATTATTTGTATCAGTCATACTCCCAGAGAGGTTGTATCCCTTTTCTGTTTGAGGTGTAAAGGGGAATGACTCACTTATGGACTTAGGTGAGTCTGTATATTCTT
>JAVEVH010000049.1:0-5336 GCA_034005145.1 Candidatus Dojkabacteria bacterium
CAGAGGTAGTAAAGCTGTTAGATATTCTAGATGGTGATATGAAAATGAGTCTTGGTAGTGAACTGTATTGGAGAACTCAAAGAGAGAACGAGTCTAAGGATTGGCAATCGTTTAATATATCTAGAATAGAAGCAAAGAAGATTCTAGAGTCTAAAGAAGAAGAGTTGGAGAAGTACAAGGATTTTCAAGGGTATGAGTTGGAAGAACAGGGTCTCTAGTTTTACAGATGGTTATCTTTCACTAACAAATTCAAATCTGTTTACTTCTGTACCATCTTCTAATTGTTTTGTACCCATAAAATCATCTAACGATCTTATCCATGCTTTTGTTTCGCTTTCTTCTTTATAATACAGGGGGATATATACAACTGCGTCCTCTTCGGTTTCTGAATCTTTTGCTAACATAAGGGCTAAGTACATTTCTCCCTTAAAGTGTCTATATACTCCGGGTGTAAACTTCCTATTTTCTAGTGTTTTTTCATTTTCCATTAGTAGATGATATGAAATTATTGGTTGATTATATATGAAATCATATTAGTAGGGTATACAAAAGAAATGGGTTTTTAATAGATAGTGGTGGATGAGCGTTATAAAAATGTAGTTTGTATTTCTCTAATTATCTGCACAGATAGGTCCCCATAGTCCAAGTTTTGATTCTCTTGCGTTATTTTCTGCTATTTTAAATTCATTTTGATACTTATAAGGTGTGTTATATGTATATTCATGGGCATATCCTTCGAGTATCATAACTTCATTAAACATTCTCCCATCTTCCATATATACATAAGCAAGTATTCGACCATAGTTATCTACATCACCTTGGGAGTTATCAAATTCCAAAGTAATTTCTTTTCCTTCTAGTAACTCTTTTGCTTTATTAGAAGCTTCTACTCCATAGCATTGCACCTCTTTTCTGGGATCTACTGTCTCAGGAGTATCTATGCCTATTAATCTGATAGTTCCAAGTTTATCTATTTTAAAGGTGTCTCCATCCACTACTCTACTTACATAGTATATTTCTCCCTCTTGTGGGTCTTCTATCTCAATCTCTGCCTCTGTAGCTATATTCTCTACTTGTGGCAAATCATTTTCTATTTCTGTTCTCTCATAGTAGATGAATATGAAGAGGATTATAAAGAGAACGATCCTGTAGATATTTTTATTTTTCATAATCTGATTATATATGATATGGGGGAATGATTGGTGGGTGATACAAAAGAGTATGGAACTTAAAAACTATCCTTTATTATTTGTTTTTAACCATTCCCCTACTTTATTCCATAAATCACTCTGTGGTATTCTCAGTATACCTTCATTGTCACATTGTGCTGTGGTTTTACCGTCTTCTCTAAAGGAAATAACCTGCTCTACAGGGGTTGCTTTCCCAGATTCTTTCTCAACAAAGAAGCCTTTTGTATCAGAAATAAAGGTTTTTGTTTGATCTTTATCTATGTATGTAACACACTCTCTAAGTATTATTTCTTTATTCTCTTTCTCTTTCATTAGATTAAGAAAATCTTGGGATGTGAACCACTTATTAACATATGCCATATATGGACCAGGGAAACCATTTAAAGCAGGTATTATCCAGCTTCCATCACTAACAAGTAAGGGTTTTTGTACTTTCTCATATGCCTGTTGTGCCTTAATCTTAGATATTTCTACAATATCTTCTGTTTGAGGTTCAATTATCCCATCAATCTTTAATCCTTCAACAGTAATACCGAATGGCTCTAGTAGCCTATTTGCTGTTACTATTTTATTTTGATTTGTGGTTATGAACAGAATCATAATGATAGTTAATAATAGCTAATTATAAGATATTAGCATATAAAGAAGGAATGGTGGGCGATACTAAAGAACATGGAACTTAAAAACAATATACTCTTCTATTTAAACATAAGGATACTTAAAGATTTATCTTTACATCGTTTTCATTAACATCTCCACACATAGCTAAATACCATTTATCACCTCCAAAATATTTCTGAGCTACAGTTTTAGTAAGTTCAGGCGTAACATCCAAAACACCCTTAGTGTAATCATAGATATTTGAGAATCCTCCATTTGTCCTCCTTAAATTAGAATATAATTTCACCCAGCTACTTGAAGATTGAAGCTGCATTCTTAGAGACCTAGTCCTTTTCCTTTGAGCGAAAGCTATTTCTTCTTGAGTAAGTCCATTGTCTGCTACTCTTCTTATTTCTCCTGAGATAATATCTAAAACTTCCTGAAGCTTATCCTTTGATGTAGCAGTATTTATTGACCAAGTCCCCGAATCATTATATCTATGCTCCGATGCGAATAAATCATATACAAGGCCTTTCTCTAACCGAAGTTTTTTAATGAGTGTGGATGATCTGCCACCACCCAATACTTCTGCTATAACCCTTAAGGCTGCATCTTCTGAATCAAATTGAGACGAGGTTCTAAAACCAAGTAATAAATTTACCTGTTTACTGTTTGGATATTTTTCAACAATAATTGGTTTTTCTCTATAGACTGGTAATTGATTAGTTGTTGTAAATTTCTGTGTCTCCGGAACTAACAAACTTTCTTCTGAGAGCTGTTTTACATCACCAATTTTTACTCCACCACTTGCTATTAACGCTAATCTCCCTGACACGATATTTTCTTTATAGAAGCGAATGATCTCATTCCTTGTTATACCTTTGATTGATTCCTCTGTTCCAAGATTTGTTTTTCCCATTTCGGTTTTCTGAAAGAACAGGAGAGGATAAAGATCCCAAAGCATTTTACTAGGATTTGATTTTTTTTCACCTAATTCTTTCAAAATTGCCCCTCTCTCTGTTTCAAGAGTATCTTGATTAAGAAGTGGTTCTAACAATATCTCATGCAAAGTATCTCTACAAACTCCCAAATCATTTGGATCAGCTACTGCTACGTTAATATTAAGAACTTCTGGTCCTGTTGATGCGCCAAATACACCCCCATACTGTTCTATTAATGATGCCAATTTGTCTTTTGTTGGAAATTTTGTGGTTCCTGCAACTAACATGTGTTCAAGAAAATGTGAGATTCCTTCCTGCCCTTGAGGATTAAAGCGAGATCCACTAAAAAAAGATGCCTGTATATGAACTGGCGATCCAGGTCTTTCTAATACTACCAACTCAGTACCATTGGAAAGTAATTCTTCTTTGCGAAAAGTTCCCAATTCTTCATCTGTTATTGGAGAAACTTCAGGGATATTATCATTAATTTCAGATTCTATTGGCATCATTATGGGAAATTATATCACGAATGAAAATGGTGGGCGATACAAAGGAGTATGGAACTTAAAAAGGGAATAGTTTTATATCTATTTATCTAAATTAACTAAAAACTTCTCTATTCTCCTTTCATACCAATCTGTATCTTCAAAATACAAATCAAGTAATATCTTTAAATCCATTAACTCCTTATCTAAGTTTTCATAACCGACCTTATCCTTTGGTGTGTCTGTAGCTTTAAGATAGTTATCTTTTTCTAAACACTCTCTTAAATGATCAAGTAATGCTAATTTGCAAAAATATTTATCAGACCATTTCCCTTTCTTAAGTATGTTGTACTTTTCTTTGATATCCATTATCTTTGACTTATAAATTCAAATCTATTTACTGTTGTACCATCTTCTAACTCTTTTGTACTCATAAAATTATCTAATGATCTTACCCATGCTTTCGTTTCGCTTTCTTCTTTATAATACAATGGTATGTATACTACTACATCGTCTTCTGTCTCTGAATCTTTTGCTAACATAAGGGCAAAATACATTCCTCCTTTGAAGTGTCTGTATACTCCTGGAACAAATTCTCTTTCTTCTGTATTATTCTCTATTTCCATGAATAAAGTATATAAAGTTACTATTTGATTATATATGAAATTCTAATGGTGGGCGATATTAAAGTGCATGGAACTTAAAAAGACGGTCTCTTTGGAACTTCGTTTTTGATTTTTAACTCTACTTCCTCAATGATATCTGGTCTCCATTTATTAATAGCAATTAATGCTCTCTCCAAACCATACTTCTCTATCATTTTGAGAGCATCCTCGATAGCTTCTTGCTCTATCGTTGGGAAATACTCTTTTCTGTTCTCAAAGCTAATATATTTAAATTGACCCTCTTTCTCTAGTTGTAATAAATATTCCTTTACATCCTCTATTCTTATCTCTTCTAATACAGGTTCTTCTCTCTCTGATATATACTCTTCTTTCCACATATTGTCATTTTGAAAGAAGTTTTTACCATCTAGAACATATATTGAAGATTGTTTACCTTTATAAAAGAGATCAAAAGCTCCAGGTCTTTTCTCACAAAAATAAGGAGTATTATCTTTTAATCTCCCCCATTTTGCAATGAATGTATTTCTAACTTGTACTGAGAATATTGCTGCAAATGCTAGCTCTGTAGTTGCATATACATATGGTTTCCCATGTCCAGATTCTTTAGGTGGGACTTTATTCAAATTTTGTATGTAGGAGCCATGATAGAGGTTTTTCATTAGAGGGATTATATCATAAGGAAAATGGTGGACTACACTTTCTGGCATGGAACTTAAAAATAAGATTGACTTAGTACTTTTCATTTAGATATTTCTCTATTTCCTCCATCAAATACTTTGTATTCTCATAGCCATGTGTATTATTATTCTCCCCTATTCTTTCATACTTTATAATATCTGCTTTAATACCTTTCTCTTCCAAAACCTTAGTCAAATCTGCATACCCAATAACAGGATCTTTCTCTTTCTGGATTATTAAAAGTCTCTCATTTGTATATTCTAAAGCTTCTATTGGATTGAAATTAAGATTTTCTAACCAAAGATATGGATATCCGATAAATATAAATTTCTTAATATTGAGATAATTATTCTTAGAAGATAGATATGATAAATAACAACCTGCACTTTTGCATATTGCGATACAATCTTCTTGGATATTTAATACCTTTATTTTTTCTAGCTCTTTATTAAAATCTATCTTTTCCTCTCCTATTTTCCAGTGACTATAATTAAGTATTGTCTTATCTCCTGAAGGAAATTCCTTAGACAGAGTATAAAGCCACTCTTTGTTAGAGATGTTATTGCCAGGGAAGAAAATATATTTCATATGGTAATTATACAGTAAATTCAGAGAATGGTGGGCGATACAAAAGAGTATGGAACTTAAGAACAGTATATCCTTAACTATATCCCTAGTGTAAAATAGTTGTATTAAAATATCTCTAATATATATAAAATAGATAAGATGAATAGTAAGGAAAGAATTAAAGAATCGTATAATAAAAACGCAACAATTTGGGCAGATAAATATTCATTAAAGAATTACACTCATACT
>JAVEVH010000050.1:0-5037 GCA_034005145.1 Candidatus Dojkabacteria bacterium
ACATATGTAGTTAAGGATAGTGTAGAGATCTCTGATATTAGTAATATATTCTATCCTTATCAAAGATTTGATAATGTAGAGTATTGGAGTAAGTAATTGCCAAGAGGGGGATTTGAACCCCCACCTTTAGTTAAAAAGACTACATCCTGAATGTAGCGTGTCTGCCAATTTCACCATCTTGGCCTATGGAGAATTCTATCACATTAAAGAGTTTTGATTAATCTTGATCTTTTGATGTTAAGGAAACCTTAACATCTTTTTTTATCTTTTTAGAGTCTTTCTCTTTCCCAGAGGGAGTATCAGGGTCAAGCTGTTTATACTTCTTAAGAAATACATCTTTATTTATTATGCTTGGTTCTTTTTCACTCTTCTCACCTTCATCCATTGTATCTGCTACTTTTCTATCTTCTTTCTCTCCTCCAAAGATCTCTCTTAAGGTTTTTTCTTCTTTCTTATCTTTATCTCCCTTGTTATTTATTATCTTCTCTACATCCTTTTCCTTCTTATCATCCTTCTTTCTATCTATTACATTCTTAAATGTAAGGGCCAAAAATAATCCAATTAGAAAACTTCCTACAGTAAGTACTATTAAATCTGGATATGTACTGAAGGTATCTAAGAGGTTTGTAGAGTTTAAATCTTTAAAAGCAAAGTATATTTTATTTTCATTGCTATCAGTAAATCTATTAGGGTTTTCCCCTACTCCAAAAGTAACAGCATCGGAGATATTACTAGCATATCCATATTTTCTAGTATATGCCCTAAATGTATATATATCATCAGAAAGGCCTCCCTCTGGAGCTATTTTAATACTCCAATTCCCGTTCTCATCTGTTTCAGCTATATCACTCTCACTGTAAGAGTTTGCACTTAAGGTATATATTATTTCAGAATTAGCAAGTGCAGTACCTTCAATTTCTATACTAGTTTCAGTAAGTGTTGGTGAGGATATTATAGGTGATCTTGGGATAATGATTAAATCATATTCAAGTAGTTGTACATTACTATCTGTATCATAGAATCTAAACTTAACAGTATGTTGCCCAATACTTAATGCAGGAAAGGTATATGGAGTAGTAATCTTTTTAAAAGAAGTTCCATCTATTTCAATCTCTACTCCCTGTTCATCTGGTGAGGGATCTTTAAATGTAATTACATAGCTTGGGTTATCGGTATATTCAGGTAATACAAAACCTAATTGATTAGCAATCTCTTGGGTTCTTTCCTCCTCTTGTTGATCTAATTCTTCTATCTCTGCTGCTTTAACTTCTGGAGATGTAATAACTAAATCCTCTGTTTTAGTATCTTGCTGAGCATATACTAAAAGTGGTGATAGAAAGAGGAAGAGTATTGTTGATATTAAAATCTTTTTCATAGTTAGATGCTTAATAAAATATATCTACTTTACATATTGTATATTGAATGGAAAAAAGATTCTAGTCTTTATATTCTATCGGTAAATAGAATACCCTGTGTATGATCATACTCATGTTGTATCTCTCTAGCTTCATACTCTGTAAATACCTCCCTATTCTTCTTCCCTTGTCTATCTAGATATGTTACTCGTATCTTTTTAAATCTTCGAACAGGTTTCTCTACTCCAGGTATACTTAGACAACCCTCTTTCTCACTTGATTGTAAGGTATTTAATATCTCTATCTTAGGATTAATCATTAAGTAGAAATCCCTACTATCTTCTTCTAATATACAGAACATATTGTAATGTTTCCCTACTTGTACAGCAGCTAATCCAGCAGCGATATATCCTTCTTGAGTGGTTACATTTTGAGCTGTAAAGAGTAAGTTATCTAAAAAGGTTTGGAATTCAACACTTTTAATCTCTTCAAGAGATACCTCTTTAGAGAGCTCTCTTAAGAATTTCTCCTCTTTTTTATCTTCTACTGTATATATTTTTAATATCTTTCCCATATATGGGATTATACCATATGAAAGAGTAATTCTTCTTAAAAGAATCTAAACCAATCAAAGATAGAGAAAGATATTCCAAGTACAGATTTACTATTATTTTTAGTAGTACTTCTTGATACAGATTTAATGTATGTCATATCTACAATTACTTGTGCCTCACTTACAGCTCCATCAGTAAACTGAGCAACTGTTTTAATCCAGTGTTGTGAGTGATTGAAGAGTTCACTTGGGATTATGAATTCTCCTGTCTGATTTGTTGAAGTCTCTATCTCATCATTATCTACATATACAGTTACACTCTCTAAGGTAGTATCTGAAAGTGTTGGTGTTAATGTGTATTTAACTGTAATATCCTCTACTTGAGTAGGTATATATTTGTTAGCCTTGGTAACTACTGGCTCAACAATGGAAATACTTTGAGATATTCTCTTTGGAGCTTTGGAAGGAGATGTTGGTTTGTTTGTAGGAGTCTCAGTTACAGGCTCTTGTGGAGTCTCTTGAGTATCCTCATCTTCGGGAACAGTTGGTTCTTCCTCTGGTTGTAATTCTAATACAGCTGATGTTAAATCAATTAAACCATATCCAAAAAGGATATCTTTACCCGGTTCCCCTAAATCTATAGCGGTACTTTCTAAAAGACTTCTAATTTCTGAAGATGTACAGGTAGGACATATTGAGAAAAGTAAGGCACTAGCTCCTGCTACATGAGGAGTTGCCATACTTGTTCCACTTAAGTATTTGTATGTACTCCCTATATATGTAGAGTAATTATATACCCCTGGAGCTGATAGCTCTCCTCCAATATTACTAAAACTAGCTAACATATTTCTACTATCAGTTGCCATTACACATATTACATTACTGTATGATGCTGGATATGAACATGGAGCCCCACTATCATTACCTGCAGCAGCTACAATGAGTACACCCTTTGAAGTAGCGTAGTTTACTGCATCCTTAAGAATTGATGAATCAGTTGGTGCACCTAAACTTAAGTTAATTACCCTTGCCCCATTATCTGCAGCGTAGTAAATCCCCTTAGCAACATCAGATAAATATCCATATCCTTGTGCATTTAATACCTTAACAGGCATTATTTTAGAAGTATTACTTACTCCTACTACCCCTGCTTGATTTAATGTTGCTGTAGCAATACCAGCTACATGTGTACCGTGTCCATTATCATCATTTGCGTCACTATCATTATTAACAAAATCATATCCAGTACCTAAGTTCGTAACTAAATCAGGATGATCTTTCTGTACTCCTGTATCAATAACGGCTATTTTTATACCAGTACCACTACCGGTACTCCATACCTTATCTGCCCCTATTCTACTAACACCCCAATCTACTGTATCTGCAGACATCTTAACAGGGATATCTGTTTCTACTACGGCTTTTAACTCAGCTTCTAATGATTGAATATCACTTGTATCTGAAATTGAGATTACATATACACCATTAGTATCAGTATCTTGAGTGAACTTAATATCATACTTCTCTTCTAAAGATTCTTTCTGTGCTTGAGAGAGAATTCTATCTACCTTTAAGACTTTCCTATCCTCCTCTACTTCTAGTACACCCTGTTTATTCAGATCTATCTCATCAGTAATTTCAATCTCTTCCTCCGTTTCTAATACAGGAATACTCTCAGAGATATATCTAGAGGAAATGGCGTTCTCATCTAAATCTATAGTATCTAAATCTCCACTTGGAATTAAGAGTCCGAGAACAATTACAAAAAGGAATATCCCTAAACTTACTATCCCACTACCTAGTAAAACTAAAGTTTTTTTTCCAACCTGCTTCATATATTTTTTAGGATAAAATTATTAAAGATATTTCTCTATCTGTATAAATTGAAAGGATAGATAATAGTAAAATTTACATTAATGGAAGAAATATATCAATAGAAAAGTGATAGGTTCCTTTTCAGTCCCCTATCACCTTTATTCTCGTACTCTTTCTTAATGACTAATTCCCGCTTCCACTTGATCCAGAGTTACCTGAATCAGATCCACCATTTTGACCATTTGCTGAAGAGCTACCATCACTATTCCCACTATCACTGTTTCCTCCTTGAGAATCAGATTGACTGTTATCACTATTAGCATTATCAATCTTTAATTGAGCATTTCCAATTACCCTATCTATATTCTCCTTAGCTTTTAGAGGAACTTTCTCTGCAACATCTTGTAATTTAAGAATATGCTTTGATTGTGCTTGTACAATTGTTTGAATCATTTCCTTCTCTTTCTCTTGATTTTTTGCCGCTATCTTCTCTGCTGTTTGAATATGTTTCTCATACTTTTCCTGAAGCTTTTCTAATTTAGCCTCATCACCAGATTCAGACACTAAATCCATTTCTGCAACTCTTCTGTCTGCAAACTCAAGAGCTTTATCCAATTTAGCCTCATCATCAAAAGTAAGAGCCATATCTATAGCTTCATATACTGATGTCAAAAAGTAAAAGGGACTCTCTGGGGATATTGGTACTGTAACCTCTTCCTCTGCTGTTGGAGAGGGAGCTATTAGTACATCATCTTGGGCGAATACTACGGTAGGAACACATAGTAGTCCTAATACTAATATTGAAAGATATCTCTTTCTCATATTAAGTAATATTTAAAAAGTTATTAATAATCGTAGCATTACACCTCATACATATCAATATCTCTAAAAGATATATGTAGTGTATAATCACAGGTATGTTAAGTATAAATGAACTCACTGTATCTAAAGGAGGAAAGAATATTTTAAATAATATTAACCTCTTCTTAGCTAGAGGAGAAAAAATTGGATTAGTAGGTGTTAATGGTGCAGGTAAAACGACTTTACTAAAAATATTAGCTAAAGTTGATGAACCAGATTTAGGTACCATATCTTTAAGTGGTACATTTTCATACCTCTCTCAAGAAATCCATATGGAGATATTAGAGAGTATGAAAGAGGAGCTAACCATAGGGGAGTATTTAATAATAGAGAGGGGATTAAATGTAGAGGAGTGGGAAATAAATAAACTTCTCAACTATATGAATATGCAAGGTAAAGATACTGATTCCCTACTCTCTCAGCTTTCAGGTGGACAAAAGATTAAGGTAGAGT
>JAVEVH010000051.1:0-5009 GCA_034005145.1 Candidatus Dojkabacteria bacterium
ATAGAGAGGGGATTAAATGTAGAGGAGTGGGAAATAAATAAACTTCTCAACTATATGAATATGCAAGGTAAAGATACTGATTCCCTACTCTCTCAGCTTTCAGGTGGACAAAAGATTAAGGTAGAGTTAATAAAGATCCTTTTAGAGAGAGCAGACCTTTTAATACTTGATGAACCTACGAACTTTTTAGATATACCCACTGCACAGTGGTTAATGTCTTTTTTAGTTAACTACCCTAAAGCAGTATTAGTAGTTTCTCATGATTTAAGATTAATGAACAAGGGGATATCTAAGATATGGTATTTAAATGATATTAAACATAATGTAGAGGTTTACAAAGGTAACTATGATGCTTTCTTAAAACAGATAGCTCTTAAGGATGAGCTTTTAGCTAAGACTCTTAAAACACAAGAGAAAAAAGTTAAGAGAATGTTTGAATATGCTAAGACTCTTTCTTCTAGAGGTATGACTAAAGAGAAAATGAAAGGTGCGAAGAAATTAGAGTTAGCTAGAAAAGAGAAAGAGAAAATGATTAAGCTTTCTAAAGAATTAATAAAGAGTAAGAAGATGAAAATTAGTATCCCTACTCCATATCATTGTGGTAGGAATATATTAGAGGTAGAAAATATTAGAAAAGAATATATAAAGGGGATACCAGTATTAAGAAGTGTTACTTTTGAAATGGAAAGAGGAGAAAAAATCTCTATCATTGGTAAGAATGGTGCAGGTAAGACTACCTTACTTAAGATATTAGCAGGTAGAATGAGACAAACCAAAGGTAGGTATAAATGGGGAAAAGGAGTTGTAATAGGGTACTACTCTCAGGAGTATGAGGATTTAGATTATGAAAAAACTGTATTAGAAAATATCTCAAGATTAGATTGGGGAGATATAGATAGGAGATCATTTTTAGGAAGATTTCTAATTACTGGAGATATGGTTGAACAAAAGATTAAGACTTTATCAGGTGGAGAAAAAACTAGATTAGCTTTAGCTAAGCTTTTCGCAAGTAGATCTAATGTATTACTTTTGGATGAGCCTACTACATACTTAGATCCTGATTCCCAAAAAATTTTACTATCCGCATTAAAGGAGTACAAAGGTACAGTATTAATAGTAAGTCATCAACCAGAGTTCGTAAGAGAGTTAAATATGGATAAGGTGTTACTAATGCCAGAGGAAAAGTATGCATACTTTAAAGAGGAATATATTGAGAGAGTTGGTATTTTATAGTTTGTTGCATACTTAATATATTTACAATATATTAAGGTAATAATATCTAAATATTTTCATATGACTAAATACAACTATATTGTAGTTGGTGCTGGTCCTGCTGGTATGTTTGCATGCTATGAGATATTGAAGAAAAAGAAAGCAAAAATATTGCTAATAGATATGGGAAAGAGGATAGAGAAGAGAAAACCATCTGAGGTAATGATGGGTATAGGGGGAGCTGGTACCTACTCTGATGGTAAGCTTACTCTTACTGCTAACCTTTCTCATGAGAAAGCATTTCATTTAATTAGTAAATTTGAGTATCAAAAAATATTAGATTATGTAGACTCCGTCTTTAATGATTTTGGTATAGATTCAGAGTACTACCCTAAAGAAAGCCCTCAGTTAAAAGAATTAATAGCCCAAGCAGAGCTTAATGATATTGAGTTGGTATTAAGAAAAGCAAGACATGTTGGTACAGATAAATTAAAGATGTTTGTAAAGAAATTCCAAGATTACCTTTTAGAAAATGGTGTAGAGATATTAGATAGTACTAAGGTAGAAGATATCATAGTAGAAGAAGGTAGTGTAAAGGGGGTCATTACAAGTGATGAGAAAAAAATATATGGAAAGAAAGTACTACTTACTCCAGGAAGACTTAATGCTAGATGGTTGCAGAAGTTAGCAGATAGGTATGATATTAAGTATATATATGACAAGGTAGAGGTAGGTGTAAGGGTAGAATTCCCCTCCTCCATTATGAAAAGACAGGCAGAAACTCTGTATGAGACAGTATATAGGGTTAGAACTAAAACATACCAAGATATTGTTAGAACCTTTTGTAGCTGTCCTAATGGTTTAGTAGCTATAGAGGGGTATGAAAACTATGTATGTGTAAATGGTCATTCTAATTCAGATCATGCGAGTAAGAATTCTAACTTCGCATTCCTTTGTGAAGTTAATCTAAAAGAGCCTTTAGAAAATTCCATAGCGTATGCTAAATCTATTGCAGAATTAGTATCTCTTTTAGGTGGTGGTAAACCATTAATACAAAGCTTGTATGATTTAAGAGATGGAAGAAGGAGTACTTGGTCTAGACTATCTAAATCTTTTGTAGAACCATCTTTAAAGGATGTTGTACCAGGAGATATATCAATGGGATTACCTCATAGAATGGTATTAAATATATTAGAAGGATTAGAGCTGTTAGACAAAGTAATGCCTGGTATTAATGGAGGTTCTACTCTACTGTATGCTCCGGAGGTTAAGTTTAGATCTTCTAAGATAAATACTAGTAAGGATTTAGAAACATCTATAAAGAATCTTTATGTAGCAGGAGATGCAGCAGGACTATCAGGCTCTATTACAGGTGCTGCTGTAACAGGAGTAATGGCTGGAAAAGGTATGGCTTAGTACATATGATCAAAGATATCTCCTATATCTTTTACAACAACTATATCTTCAGGCATATCTGTTGGTATATATCCCTTCCTATTTATATATACAAGATTCCTACATCCTAGATTGTAAGAGGGTAGTATATCTGCATAGTAATCATCCCCTACTATTACTGATTTAAGGAAATCAAAGTTTAAATTCTTCTGGGAATATCTCCACGCTACTTCATCTTTTCTACTATTTATATCAGTTGCGTAGAAAGGTATATCAATTTCAGTGCCATATTTACAAAGATATTGTTTTTTAATCTCTTTTACCTTTACCTCTGTCCAACCAACCTGAGCAATTGAGTGAGTGGAGATTCTTCTATTAATATTTGAGAAAGTATTAATAACCTCAAGGGTATTAGGGAATAGTTTAGGAGATTTTTCATAGAAATTTTTAAAATATCTTTTGATAAATATCTCTATACCTCCCTTCCTTTTAGTATATATCTCTTCTAAGCCGTTCTCTGTTACATACCTTTCTAAAGCACTTAATGTTATTACATCTACAAGTGTAGGATGATTTCTTTCTTTGTGTATTTTAACAGCATTACTGTATATCTCTTCACCTAAACCATTTCCATATATATTTAATTGCCAAGCTAATAGACCAGCCCCAGTTACTATCTCTTTTTTAAAGTATGGGTCTGTATCAACTAGAGTACCATCTAAATCAAACACTATATCCTCAATATCGTTTTTCTCACAGTAATTTAATACTCTTTCCACTCTTTCTGCTGTATTTTCTTTTTCCATAGGCAAATTCTATCAGAATCTTTAAACAGAATCTATATACATATGTTGAAATAACGGGATATTTATAATATCATCTAATATATATAACCTTAGTATATATACATATGGAATTAATAATAATATTTTTCGTATTTCTCTTTGTAACAATGCTAGCTGGTATTAGGATAATACCTGAAGGATTTCAAGGATTAGTTCTTACTTTAGGTAAATACTCCAGAGTACTTAATCCGGGATTAAATATCATTATCCCTTATCTTGAAACAGTACAGAAGGTAGATATTAGAGAGCAGGTTATGGATATTCCTAATCAAGAAACAATTACATTAGACAATGTATCATGTGTAATAGATGGTATTGTAAGATTTAAGGTAGTTAATCCTCCAGTCGCTATCTTTAAAGTACAAAATTTTAGAAATCAGATATCTGCTAAGTCACAAACCGCATTAAGAGATGTAGTTGGTAGTGTATCATTAGATGACCTACTTTCTAAAAGAACAACAGTTGCAGAAGAGATAAAGGGGATCGTAGATGTAGCAGCAGAGAACTGGGGTGTAGATATATCTGCTGTTGAGGTACAAAATATTGAGATTCCTGCAGATATGAAAAGAGCTATGGCTCAACAAGCAGAGGCAGAGAGGGATAAGAAGGCTAGAATTATTAAAGCAGAGGGAGAGAAAGAGGCATCTGTTAAGCTTTCAGAGGCTGCTGGTATATTAGCAAATAACAAAGGAGCATTGTCTTTAAGAACATTACAAACATTAAAAGAGATTTCTGCAGATCCTGCTCAAAAGATTATTATGACTATTCCTAATGATTTTTTTGAGATTGGAAATATTGTTAAATCTATGAAAGAGAAATAGTTTTTAAAAGCCTATTAAAATTTACTATATGTTGTTTCTTTTATAAAAATATAGTAAAATACCCTTATCAAAAGCTATGACCCTCTCTTTGTATATGGTCGCCTTAAGAGAGGTAAGCAAATGGCGAAACCGATTGATAATAAATTATTATTATTTTCGGTTATGCAAAGTAAAAATAAACTCTTTGCAGGTTCCCTTCTAGTTTTTTCATTACTGTTCTCATTCTTTATAATTTTTTCTCCTAAAGAGGTTAGCGCTGTATCTGCTTCATGTTCTTCTGAATGTGTTGCAACATCATGTGGTAGCTCAATTGGAACAAAGCAAGTTCCAATATATAAGGAGATTTGTGATAAAGGATGTCCAACAGTTGTTTTTGAAACTGAAAGGTATGTATGTCCTCCAGGAAGCTATGATAAAGAATCTACGAGACACCCAGGTTATTGTTATAAAGGAAATAACCCTGATTGGCCACAAGACTATAAACCAATGGTTGTAGATAAAACTTTTGGCCCTATTAATGTGCAATATGGAACTAGATCTCAAGATCCTAATAAATGTCATAGACCAAATGTCCATCAACTTGAGATTCCAAATTGGGCAATAGGTGATTATAATACAGAGTTAGACGAGCATTTGCCTTTTATAGATGTAAATTGTAGAGATATTGTAATAGGATCTGAAACAGTAGCATGTAACGATGCACCAATAATTCCTTGTGAGGAGGAGTGTCCAACAG
>JAVEVH010000007.1:0-23337 GCA_034005145.1 Candidatus Dojkabacteria bacterium
AGAAGAACTCTAAGATTGGTGCAAGGAAAAAGGAATGTGTAAGAACTACCCTACATATATTCGTAAAGCGAAAAGGACTGGTGTTACAGTAAGATTTTCAAAAGAGTTACCAGATTTGAAACTGTTTACTCACTACCTTCATAACAGTGCAGATGTAAAAGATTTTGTAATTAATGGAGCTGATTATTACCTTAAACAATTAAGATATTTAGGCGAGAATGGTGAAATACGCTTAGCTATTGCAGAGTACGAAAGAGAGCCAGTTGCTATGTTAATACTTTCTTTTTTCGGAAAAGAGGTCTCATGTTTGTATAGCTGTCAAACAGGTATGCAAAAGAAAATTAGAGGAGCTATGCTACTTAGATGGGAGTGTATGTTGCAAGCTCAAAGGGAGGGATTTGAAAAGTTTAACTCTTGGGAGGTACTACCTGATGAGAAATATTTCCCCTCTAATCCTCGATATGGGTATTCTAATTTTAAAAGAGGTTTTGGTGGATATATTGTTAAATACCAAAGAACAATGGATTATGCATATGATCGTAGGAAATACTTCTTAGTAAGGCTTCTAGATATCTATCGTAAGATACGATATTACAGAGGTAGATAGTAATATCATAGTTATAGGTCTATGATACACTCTCTTCTACTGCTATCATATTATGTAAATTGTTTAACTGCCTTTTTGTTGTGGCCCAAGAAACACTGCTCACATATCTACAAAAACAGGGGATAATTAATCAAACAGATGCTACTAAAGTACAGGTAGAAAGAACGCGTTCCCCTAAAAGTGAAGAAACCATTATTAGAGAAATGGGACTAGCTACTGAGGTAGACATTGCAAAGGGTAAGTCTGTTCTCTTTAGTATCCCGTACATTGATTTAAAAGAAGTTTCTATATCAGACAGCATTATTGCAGAAGTACCTATCGATAACCTTAAGAAGTATAAGGTGGTACCTTTTGAAAGAGATAATGTGTCTGTTAAGTTAGCTATGCTTGATCCTTTCGATGTTCAAGCTACACAGGCTCTACAAAGAAGATATCCCCCTAACACAAGATTAATTGTATATATAACTACAGAAGATAGTATTAATCATGTGTTAGAAAGAAGGATGGGTGATGTAATGAGTACTGAGGTTACTGAGGCTTTGGAAGATGTAGATGTACCTGTACAAGAGATTAGTGAAGATCCAAATCTCATTGATAGTATTGATTTAAAAAATGCTCCTGTTGCTAGAATTGTTAACTCCATTATGCAATACGCAGTTATTTCTAAGAGCTCTGATATCCATGTAGAGCCAATGGAAACGAGATTAAGAGTTAGGTTCAGAATCCACGGTATTATGACCGAAAGACTCTCTTTACCAAAGACATTAGCACCAGCTGTTGTATCTCGTTTAAAGATTATGTCCAACCTAAAAATAGATGAAAAGAGAGTACCTCAGGATGGAAGGTTTCAGGTCAAAATTAAAAACAACAAGGTAGATATCCGTGTATCAGTAATGCCCAATATTCATGGTGAGAAGGTAGTAATGCGTTTACTTGAATCAGACACCTCAGGTATTACACTAGAGACTACTGGATTAAGAGGAAATGCATACAAGATATTTTTAGATGCATTAAGTGTAACTAACGGTATTGTACTTGTAACTGGACCAACGGGTAGTGGTAAAACTAGAACATTAGCATCATCCTTAATCAAGATTAATGATCCAGGTGTAAATATAATTTCATTAGAAAATCCAGTTGAAATTAGAATACCAGGAGTAACCCAAGTACAAATTAATCCTGATGTAGGATTGACCTTTGCAAATGGACTTAGGTCTGTACTAAGACAAGACCCTGATATCGTAATGGTCGGAGAGATTCGAGATGAAGAAACAGCTCAATTGGCTGTACAAGCCTCTCTTACTGGTCACTTAGTACTTTCTACTCTTCACACCAACAGTGCCCCTGCTGCTATCCCAAGATTACTAGATATGGGTATAGAGTCGTACCTACTTGCTTCAACTCTTAGGGTGGTTGCTGCACAAAGATTACCAAGAAGAATATGTACACACTGTATGGAGGCAGTTCCTGCTTCCCCTGAGGCTATAGAAACGCTTACTAAGTCTCTATCACAAATAAAGAACTTCGATATAATTCAATATACTAAGAAAGTTATAGCAGGGAAAAAACAAAGAGCAGAGAAAGGGTCCGCAGCACTTAAGGAACCTGAAATAGGACCGGATGGGAAGCCAATAATATATATATATAAGGGAGCGGGATGTGACAGATGCGGAGGTTTAGGATATTCTGGAAGAGTAGGAATTTTTGAGGTATTGGACATAAATGAAAAAATTAGTAGAATGGTTATGGAGAGTGTTACTGCTCAAGATATAGAGGTTGCAGGTAAGGAGAACGGTATGGTTACAATGATACAGGATGGGTACCTTAAAGTACTTGAAGGTTTAACAAGTATAGAAGAGGTGCTCAGAGTGTCTAAAGAATAATTTTAGGATATAATGGTAAATAATGGATAACAATACTGCCCAGAATGGTACAATCCAATACCCTGATTTAACACAGAGTACTGGAAATTTAGCTACACCAAGTGGAGATACTTCAACTACTTCCTCTACACCAACACCAGCATCAGAAGAGAAAATACTTCAAGATTTAGCATCTCAGATACAGGCTATGAATACTCCTGCTCCTGAGAATGAATCTAATGTTGTAGATGCTCTCTCTGGTATACCTACATCCCCTACTCCAGCAGATGTATCTCAAGCTCCAGTTACACCAACAGTAGAAGGATCTGCAGTACCCAATCCTATACCAACACAAGACATAAAAGACGATGCAGCTGCACAGCAGCTTATTCAATCTGTAGAATCAGCATCTCCAACCCCAGTACCTCAACAGCCAGTTGCTGACCTAACAAATATTCAAGAAGCAACCCCTATTAATGATCCTAATGATTTGAATAAGCCTCAACCAGTTACCGAATTAAAAGGAGTTGTAGATAACAAATTACAAGACATTATTCCTGGAGAGAAAGTTCCCAAGGCGTTAAAGAGAGAGCCAAAGGAAGAGAATCTTGCGAAACCAATAGTATTAGAAGAACAGGCTCCTATTATGCCTAAGGTAAGTACTCTAAAAATAGATGAGTTACTTAAATATGCTATACAGCACAATGCTTCAGACTTACACCTTACAGTTGGGTATCCCCCAATAGTAAGAATAGATGGAGAGTTAAGAGAGGTAAGTGATAGCATTATCACTCCTCAAGAAGCAGAGGAATTAATACTACCTCTTCTTTCAGATGAAAAGAAAGAATTGCTTGAGGTAAATAAAGAGATAGACTTTGCTCATTTCCATGAGAGTGAATATACAGGAAGGTTTAGAATCAATGTATACCATACAATGAAAAACCTTGCTGCTGCATTTAGGTTGATACCTTCAAAGATTAGATCTATTGATGAATTGATGCTTCCTTCTATATACCATCAGTTCTCTCAACTTAAACAGGGCTTTATACTAATAACAGGACCTACTGGACACGGTAAGAGTACTACTCTTGCAGCTATCTTAGAAGAGATTAATCAATCTAGATTTACACATATAATTACGATTGAAGATCCAATTGAATATGTATTCGATGGAAAGAAATCTTTAATAGATCAAAGAGAGATGAATGAAGATACGCACTCATGGCCAATTGCACTTAGAAGTGCTCTAAGACAAGACCCAGATGTAATACTTGTTGGTGAGATGAGAGATTACGAAACCATAGCATCAGCTATTACATTAGCTGAAACAGGACACTTAGTATTTGCTACACTACATACTAATAGTGCAGCACAAACAGTAGATAGAATCATAGATGTATTTCCTGAAAATCAACAAGCACAAATTAGGTTACAACTTTCCAATATCTTAGAAGCTATTGTAGCTCAGAGATTAATACCTTTAGACAAAGGAGGAAGAAGAGCTGTTACTGAAATTATGATTGCTAACCCAGCCATTAGAAACTTAATTCGAGAGGCTAAGACACATCAAATAGATAATGTAATTAGAACTAGCTCTGATATAGGGATGATACCTTTGGAGAAATCCTTAGTATCTCTTGTTAGAGAGGGAGTTATTTCTGTACAGAAAGCTCAGGAGTACGCAGTATTCCCTGAGGAAGTATTAAGATTACTTAAGAGTTAAAAATGCCAAAGTATACATATTCTGCTAGAGATAGCAAAGGAAAAGAAGTAAAAGGAAAGCTTGAAGCAAGAGATTCTCAAGCAATGGCTGAGATATTACAAGATAAGGGGTTGGTTGTTGTAAGTATTAAAGAGCAGATGGCAATTGACTTTGAAGAGCTAGGACAGATAAATATTGGTGGTATTCCAATGAAAGAGAAAGTTGTCTTTATGAGACAGTTAGCTACTATGGTTGGAGCTGGCCTTCCACTTACAAGAGGATTACAAATTATGGAGCAGCAGGTTGCGAACCCTATGTTCAAAAAGGTAATTGCTCAGGTTAAAAGTTCAGTAGAAGCAGGTAAATCCTTGGCAGAATCCTTTAGAAGAGCGGATGAGGTATTTGATGAAGTAACTATTAACCTTATAGATGCAGGTGAATCTAGTGGTAATTTAGATGTAATACTTAACAAATTAGCTATTGAGTTAGAGGAAAGTAAAAAGCTGGGAGATAAACTTAAGTCTGCTCTTACATACCCTTCCATACTACTTGTAGTTATTGTAGGTGTAGTTTTGCTTATGATGTTTGTACTTGTTCCTTCTATGAAAGATATCTATGGAGAGTTTGGTGCAGAGTTACCTTGGATTACTCAATTCTTAATTGATATGAGCTCTTTCTTTGTTAAATTCTGGTGGGCACTATTAATAGTTATACTTTCACTAATAATAGGATATAAGGTATGGATAGATACACCTAAGGGTAAGAGAAATAGAGATAAAATACTTCTTAAGATTCCTATTTTAGGAATGATGATTAGTAAAATACAGTTAGCTCAGTTTACTAGACTTTTAGGTTTGCTACTTTCAAGTGGTCTTTCCATTATGAGAGCTTTAGAGCTCTCTGCTATGTCACTGAGCAATGAAATGTTTAAAGAGGTAATACTAGCTTCTAGAGATGAAGTCGAGAAAGGAGGCTCACTAGCAATTCCAATAGCAAGGAGTGAATACTACCCTCTTCTAGTTAGTAGTATGATTGCTGTTGGAGAAGAAACAGGAGAGTTAGATAATGTATTAGCAAAGGTTGCAGAGTACTACAAAGATGAGGTAGATGTAGCTACTGCTAATATGTCAGCAACCTTAGAGCCAGTATTTCTAATTGTAATGGGTTTAGTAATAGCGTTTATCTCATTAGCAATCTACATGCCTATGTTCCAACTTTCAGAAGTAATGGGTATGATAATTGACATCGTAAGTGTTATTGTGTAATTTTTATATATAAATTAAATTATTTATACTTTTATGGGAATGAATAGAAAATATTCAGGTTTCACCCTAGTAGAAATGCTTATCGTAATGGGTATCATCATTATCCTTATGGCGGTAGGTATTGCTGCAGGAAGATTTGCTATTAATAGAGCAAATGATGTAGCACATCAAAATGCTGCAGATCAGTTATTTATTGCTTCTCAATCTTTTCTTACAGATGAAAGAGAGTACCCTATGGTAACTGATTGGAAAGAGGCATTAGACGCATGTTCAGATGGTGGGCCATGTTTAACAGAATATTTAAGTATTGGTGAATTCAGAGGTGGTACAGACGCAACATTTTACTACTGGACAAGTGGAGCTCATGATTCAGCTTTGGTTTGTGTTTCTCTAGGAGGACCTAATGATGAGGATGGTAGAGGTTTCTACTGTACAGGTAACGGTTTCTCTAGTGATACAGCCGGACCAGGAAGTTTAGAGGCAAAGGAAGTAGAAAATGATCCAGCAGCTCCTGATGATAATCCAGGTGGTGTAGGTGGTTGGGTACTAGTTCAAGAATGGGTTAATGATACAGATAGCTTTGGAGATGCAGTATATGATGGTACAAATGAGTAGTATCTAATATCTCTCATATTTTTGTAATTCAAACCCCCTCAATCTCGAGGGGGTTTTTATTTTATTAAAAGTATATATAATTATCTATATGCATATATATTTTACATTCATACTATTTCTAATAGGGTTAGTTTCAGCAAGCTTTTTAAATGCCCTACTATATAGAATAGATAACGGATATAAATATCCAGATATCTTTATTAAAGGCTCTCACTGTGAGAAGTGTAATAAACAATTAAAAACATATGAGTTAATACCAGTAATATCTTTCTTTCTTTTTAAAGGTAAATGTTCTAAGTGTGGATACAGTGTGCCAGCATATTACCCTCTCTCTGAGTTAATGTTAGGTATTAGTTTTGCTAGTATATATTTCTACTCCCTATCCCCTATTCTCTATCTTGTAATACTTTTCTTTTTCGCTTTTTCCTACTTTGATAGATTGTATAAAAGTGTTCCAGCTATATTAGTAGATGTATATCTAGTTATATTAGTAATATATTTCTTTATTTTGGTTATATTACAGAAAGGTATACCAGAAAACGCAATATTAATTGGTATATCTATTTCTCTATTAGCCTTAATACTTGGTAAACTATTTAAAAAGCCCTTTGGTATAGGGGATATATTAGTATTAATAGGGCTTTCTTTTGTATTAACAATCCCTCTTTATGTAGGATTCGTTTATATATTTTTAATAGTATCGAGTATATACTCCCTACTATTAGTATCATTAAAGAAAGCAACTTTAAAAAGTGCTATTCCCCTACTCCCCTTTATGTTTGTATCACTTACTACTCTTCTTTTTTTTAATGAGTATATTGTTGAATTAATAGAAAAGATTTACTATTTTTAATATATATAGTAAGGAGATATTATTTAGTATTGAGTAGTTAAAAATTTTCTGTTAAATTATATTATTACTTATTTGGGACTGTCCATGATAAAAAGGAAATCAAGAATTAAAGCATACTCTCTATTAGAGATGTTACTAGTGATGGCTATTCTTGTTGTTTTTGGTGCTTTTGGTGCAGGAGGGTTTCTAGGCTTTAGAGAAACTACACTGGTAAAAGAGAATGTGGAAGTATTAAAGCAGGATATACTATTAGCTCAACAGAAATCTATGCTTTTAGAAAAGGATATTGATGATAACTGGTTATATGGTATTGGGTTAGACTTTTCAAATATTAGTGAAGGTTCGTATGAAATGTTTAGATGGTGTTCTCCATTTACAGAATTTGGTAATTCAGTTACTAGATCGAAGATATTAGGATGGGATCCAAGTCAAAATATAGGGGATACTGTAACAGAGGTCGGAGTATTAGGAGTATCTGATGTGTATGCACAAAACTATATAGATCCTACTTTACCTGTTTTGGATGATGATGATTCTTCTTGCACCTATATCCCTTATCCTAATAAGTGCCCAAGGGGGAGATTTGCCCCAGCTTGCTGCATTGTATATTGCCCAGCAGGAATGTGTTGTAATCCTCGATACACATCTACATACTGTACTGCCCAAAGTACTTACTGCCTTTGTGGTACTGACCCTTGTTGTACCTGTGTAGAATCTTGTCCTCAGACTGAGATACCAAATCAGGAAGACGAGGAAGACGAAGAAGATGTAGAGGGGGCTTTAGCTCCATTTATAAACGGTTTCTTACCTGTAGGGGAAGATACACCATATACCTCTCAATGTACACCTGGTGCTACTTCCTTGGTTAAGATTACAGGGCAAGCTGCAGATAGATTTGTAGATATTGGAGACATTCAATTATTAGGAGACCCATCTGTTCAAATTAAATATTTAGTCTTTGAAGCTGTTACAGGAAAAGCTTTTCTATACGGTAATGGAGGATATGTTGCTAACTATCTACCTGATGGTACACCTCTTAATCCTGAGGATATGCAGATATTAGATATTGCTATTACAAGAACAAGGAGCTCTAAGTTTGATTTATTATCAATATATCCAGGTTCCGGAACAATTGTTCATCATGTATATACTGATAAAGATTTGTATAAGACGGGGGATACAGGCGATACGATAACTGTAAATGGTAAGACATATAGTAGATTCGGAGTATTTGATGATATTAGTTCATACAGGGAGTATGATGATTAAACATATAAAAAATTACAAAGGATTAGGGTTTGTAGAGGCTTTAATTGCTTTGTCTGTTTCTGGTGTTGTTGCTGTTGTCTTGATGGGTATCTCTGCTGAAGCAATTAGAGAGTTAAGGAAATTAGATATGCAAGACTCTATTGCACAAGTAGCTGTTTCTACGGCTGTACAATTGCAAGATTTGGCTATCAAACAAGCTTATCAAAATCCTGAGGGAAATATCTTTTATGAAACTACTATGCAAAGGTGCTATACATTAGATTCTGCTGGTGTTTTTAATCCCAATGAAGGGTTTAATCAAACTGCCGTGCCTAGGGAAGAGTATATGAATTCTTTAGCAGAGGGAGAGGATGAATATTTTAGAGTAATGTGTGTAGAACATAAAACGGATTCTGATAGAAGAAAGATATTGGTTAAAATTATTTCTGGCTCAAATAGAGTCGAAGGTAAAGTGACTAATAATAAGGATGTTAAAGATTATGAACATTTTGCAATTATAAACCTATGAGAAGTATAAAAAGAAAATATAAAGGATTTAGTTTAATAGAGTTATTACTAACAATGATGATATTAACAGTCATTATGTTGTTAGTTGCTACTACTCTCAATACTGTAATAAAGGTATCTAATGCTACTAATAGCAAAAATACTGCTAGGAGTAATATGTTGTATATTATGGATTTTTTAAGCAGAGCTTTAACTAATGCTGAGTTAGCAGATGTATATATGTATAATTCTAGTACCATACGTTCATTAGGTGAGGGCCCAGCTGGCGAATTATCTATCCTCACTCCTGCTGGTGTAGGTTCAGTATATGAAGATGGGAAATTAGAAGATACTGACTTTGTAGGAAATGAGATACATATTAAATTATATGGATATTCTGACTGGACATGTATAGGCTATTTTGAGGATAGAGGTGGTTATGGATATCTAGTAAGAACAGTGTATGAGGGAGACATGGGTAATGATCATAGCCAATGTTTTAGTGAGAGTGCGGTTATAACCCCAATGCATTCATTTATGATTGATGTAGAGAACTTTAATCTAGAGTATATTGCTGTAGGTGATGGAGAAAATAGATTGTTTTTAATAAATGCAACACTAAATCCTTTGTACTGGCCAGTTAGAGATACTTTCCCAGTTACACGTACGATATCAAGGCAATCGGTAGTATCTACTAAAGCTTTGACATGGTATTAATTAATTGTTAATTTAATATATGAATATGAAAACAAGAAAAAATTATTCTGGTCAGGCTATTGCTATTATTATGGTTGTACTTGTTGTTGCTACTGTAATAGGAGCATCTCTGTACTCTAGAATGCTAAAGAATCGAGATGCTGTTACTGAAACGAAAGAATCCTCAAGAGCATTAGAACAGGCAGATAGTATTTTAGATTTAATAGTATCAAGTGATTTAGGACTGGTACAGGGACAGTTTGAATCATGCCTTGCAGCAGGAAGTTGTGAGTTTACTAGCTTAAGTGGTTTTCAACAATCTGTACCTGCAATAGACTCAGGTCTTGCCAATCAAATAACAGATCTTTGTGAATATTCTTTAGAGGATAAGGATTCTGCTATAAATATCAAAGTAGAATATGCTGGGATTGAAGATTATAAAGAGTGGAATGTAGGTTCTGTTATGGCTATTAGAGTTGGGGGATTGGGAATATCATCAGTTTGTAATATGACATTAGGATTTAAATCTGCTGATGATGTAGATCAACTATTTACAGTTAAGAGGGTATATGCAAACAGTGATGGAACTGTAAAACCATATGAAGAAAATGATATGTTACTTTACTGCTATGCAACTGATGGAGTATGTTCTGCCCCAGTAGCCCCTTCTACCTCAATAGTTAACACGTTTTCTCCAAGTAATTCGACATTACAAATCGATATGGGAAGCTCAAGTGGTGGATACTCTCTTTACGAAATCCGTGTACTTCCTTTGTATGGGAAGTTAGGGGTGTCTGTAGCAGTTGATGAGTGTGCAGCTTTATCACTACACAATTATAAAGTGACAGCAACAGTTAATTGCAAAGGAGATGAAAGGGCTATGGAGGTCATTATTCCAAATGTAAGTAACTTAGGTTACCCTGCTCTCTTTGATTATACAATTTATAATGCAACAGGAATTTTAAAACCAAATTAATTTTAACTTATTCAAATTATGGCAGATACAAAGAAAATATTAATAGTAGAAGATGAGAAAGCACTATTAGACTCATATGCAGAGTTGGTAGAATCTGCAGGTCATGTTGCTATGAAGGCAGCTGATGGATATCAAGGATTAGATATGTTAGCTAACAATCTAGATCAGATTGATATTGTACTTTTAGATTTAATGATGCCTGGTGTAGATGGTTTAGAGGTGTTAAAAACTATTAAAAACAATGAAGATAAATATGGTAAGATGCCTATCATTATTCTAACCAATATGACTAGTGAATCAGTAGTAAAAGAAGCATTCAATATTGGTGCTACATCATACTTAGTAAAAACAGATTTAGACTATGAGGGATTAGTAAAAGAATTAGACAAATTTATAGGTTAAAAACTGCTAAATTTAATATAGTTTTAAAGTGAAGGAATTAAAAATAAAGAGAGGGGCTATTAAATTAATAGCTCTTATTCTATCTTCAGTTATTCTTCTGTTTTTACTATTTTGGCTAGGGTTCTCTTTCTTTTCTATGAGAAGTGATAATCCATATCTTGGAATGTTTGTAGATTTTAAAGGAGATTCACTTGCAGAGAAAGTAAAAAACGATTTTCCTACTAGAGATGGGAAGTACCTTGAATACTCTTTCTTAATAACATTAGAACAGTTCTCTGAAACTGAAGAAGGTTATAAAATAACAGGTGTTCCATACAGTTATAACTATTATTATGATACAAGAGATGAAGCGAGATTTGAGTATTTTTTGGATAAAGATAAGGGGAAATTTGATTTTAGTCAGGTTGAATGGAATGATTCTTTAGTTGTTAAGTTGAAATATAGATTGGATCAAGATTTTGCTTATTTCTGGGAATTCTCTCTTTGTACTATCAAAAAGACATACTCAAATCTATTCAATTTAGATAATCCTTGCGCTAGAGGCAATTGCTTTGTTGCAAGGGAGGTCAATCAGTGGAGTATAGAAACACAAAATAAAGATTTGGTTGAAAAGGCAGAATTCATTTCAAACTATGACAAGGATTCTTTAGTCAGAGGTCTTCTGAATTTCTATATAACCGATGACTTTGCATATTTTGATGATTCTATGTTTAAGAAACAAGCTTTCCAAATTTCAAAACCAGATGGGTCTTTTCAGTTTGATAATAACTTTGTAAAAGAAAATACTGCATCAAACAGTAATTTATCTATATATTGGCTAATTAGTGGATTGTCAGAAATTTTTAATAAAAAATATACAGAATATGAAGAGATAGATATGCTTTCGTATATGAGAAATATCCTTTCATACACGAAGGAGGAGATATCTGAGACATTCTTGAATTGTAAGGTGTCTTATGAAATAGTTTCCAATCTAAAGGATTGTAAGGAAGAAGTATGTCAAGAGATTAAAGAGAGTGCCTTTGATTACTGTAAAAGGAGTATTGAATCAGAGATAGCATCTTATGCTAATGAGTATGATGATTTCCAAGGCTATCATAGAGAAGCTAGTGACTCAATATTCTTATTCTATTTGCCTTCTGAGATGATTTATTACAATACTATGATAAATGAAATGGGTCTCTCAGAAAAAGAATATGAAGAACAAACTATTGATAAATATTATGTAAAAGCAGCCACACTTAACGATAAAAGTCCCTCTGTTGTAGGTCAATGCATATTATTAAAGGATATAGAAAATATGAACAATGCTTTTAGTAACCAAACATATGCAAATAAGAAAGAGATTTTACTCTCAGGTTTACCTGATTTTAATACCCTATGTCAGAATTATAAAAAAGATGTGTACTGTTCTTTAGGTGCTGCAGAGAGATTAATATGTGCAGATGCCTTAACAACTTCTAGACCTGAGATAGGAAGAGAGATTCTTTTGGATATCTTTTATTCTTCTTACTTTGAAAGTCCTGCATCAATAAAAATACAAGCTTATGAAGCATTAAGAAATAGTCCCAATTTTAATGTATCTAGAAATGGACTTGTTAAGTTAGATGAATATGGATACTTTGTATCAAGAGTAGAAACAGAGAGTGTTGAAGGTATTACGGTATTAAATATTGCAAATATGTTAGATTCCTATTACTTTATAAATATTTTTAATAAATTAGGAGATGAATAAAAACGTAAAGACTATAATAAAAGAGTTCCTTATTGTACTATTTGTAACCATAATTCCATTCTTATTCATTTCTTCTGCAAGTGCATGGGAGGGATGTTGTAAGCCAAGCACTTCAACGGAATATAGTGGAATATATGATACTGTAACGGATTGCTGTTATTCATATGAAGATAACGATGAATGTTGTACTGCCGGAGATGCAGACGAGTCCGGCTGTAATACGATAATTCCATGCCCTTCTTGTGATGACGATGATGATGGAGACGATGATGATGATGATGATGAAGTTTGTAATAGGTGCACATTAAAAGAGTGTCCTAATCCTCCTCTTTCAGATAATGGAGAAGAGATTTATAAATTTAAAGACTTTTACTCTTGTCAAGACAGTGGAACATGTACAGATTGGCACTATCGTGATTGTTTTGAACAACCAAGTAATAAACCCACAGTATCATTGACAGTATATCCAAATAGTTTAAAAACTACATACGGTTTTGTATCTACTACACATACTGGGGCTGGCAAAGGTGATGATTCTGTAAATGAACCTATTAGAATGATAGGTAGGTATACAGATAGCTCTGCAGGCGAGATAGAAGCGCTATATGTATGGTTTAGTAATACAGCCACCATGCCTACTACGCCTAAGTATGTAGATTTAAATGGAGATTCAGGTCAAGCTGCAAAAACAGCATCTAAGACACAGTATGGCTTTATGATGCATAAAGAGGGTACATCATGGAAACCATATGTACCAAGTATTGTTGGATCTAGTGCGGGAGATAAATGGGTTAAGGCACCATATTCTGGTAACCAGTTTAGTATTAAGGGCCCTGATGGTCAAACAATGGTAAATGTAACAATATTGGGAGTAAGAACAGAAGGAAGCTCTATCGTATTAGAGTTTAATGTAAGTTTTAATACCGTCAATCCAGTTCAAGATGGTATATATAATATATTTATGATGGGAAATGATGTATTTGGTTTTACCCCATATGATAACTATGATGCATATCCTGAAGTAAAAAATAAAATAGGTGATTATTGGGCCCCTGAACTTATTAGATATTTTGATCAATGGATAGATAGTAATAGAGATTGGAATATAGATTTAAACGCTCCTTCTTTTAGTAATTTTGATGTATCAGTTAGTGGGAAGACCAAGTTAGAATTTACATGGGATATTAGAGATAATTTAGCTTTATATGGGATTGTAGGTAATTTATATATTGATGATAATTTTAAGAATGTACAACCTTTTACGACTACAGTACTTAGTGGAGGTACAGTCAATGTAACATCTCCATATACTCCGCACACCATTGAAAGTAGTAAGGTAGGCCATTTAGAAACAGATTACCTATTTAAAATCTTAGGGACAGATGGGACAGGTACCGCAAGTATTGATGTAGGTTCCAACAGAGAGGGTTTCATATACCTTTATGTAACAGGATTTGATAGAGGAGGAAATGTTACCGCCAGTAGCTATCTTTCTTTTGATTTAAGAGATTGGATGGCGACACAGGGTGGCCTACTCTACTCTAAAGATGGTATTGATGTTACAAGTAGAGTCTTAGAGGATGCATATCTCTCATTATGGAATCCAATTTCCTACATTAGAAACTTTGATGAAAAGACTTCAGATATTTCTAGCGAATTAGTGGGAGACTTACTCCCTGTAGACCCATTAGCTCCCAAAAAGAGCACTGAGACAGAGTCATATATGGTAAGGCCATATAGAGTGAAAGATATTTCAAGCTACTATTCTCTTTTGAAAAATGCATTTGAGAGAAAGGAAAAGAGTATTAATACAAGCCAACTACCACAAGGAACATCTTTGTTAACAGGTCTTCTTGTAACAAATAGCTCTACAAATATTCGAGTACTTGATAGAACAGGTAATCTTACAGTTGGGACTCCTGCGACTCCTTTCACCTGTAATGGTAAAGGTATATTCTTTGTGTCAGGTAATTTAACAATTAATGGGAGTATTCTTAATTCTAATGCTAATAAAGATGCATGTATATTTGTAGTAAGGGGAGAGGTAATAGTTATGCCAGGTGCTCATGTCTCTGGTTTAAGTCAAATACAATACGATCCTATAAATGCATACATATTAACAGACAAGGGTTTTACCATAAATGAAGAAACAGCTACATTCCCAACTACAGATGGGTTATATGTCGGGGGTGGTATTCATTCCTTAGAGGGTGTTACTTTAAATAGATATCTTAAATTAGCAGATAGATTACTATTCCCAGCATTTGTTGTAGATCATCATTCTAAATATGGAATATTCGCAGGTGAATTATTCGGTACACAGGTTAACTTACAAAAAGTTGAAGTAGGGTTAAAACCTTAAGAGAAAAAATTAGAGCAAATAAGATATGAGAAGTAAGACCTTAATTATAATTTCCTCCTTTATACTAGTAGCTCTTGTACTAGGAATTCTTTATCTTTTAAAACCAGAGATATTTGATTTAAATATTTTTAAGAAACAGAGTGACTTTTCAGCCTTTGATTTGTCACAAGATGAAACAATAGTGGTAGGGTGCATCTTTGGCACTACCAAGGATGACTATATTTGCTTTAATAAAACAGAAAGAGAATTTGAAAAGGTTCTTTTACTAGAGAAGTATCCTAGCTTAGATTCTTTAGAAGAAGGTTTTGTTCTGTTAGAAATAAAGAATTCTAAATTAGAAGTATACGAAGTAGATACTGAAGACATTTTCTCTAGATGGTATCAAGATATAAATCTAGAAAGAGATAGGTTCTTTTTCGAACAAGAGGATGGTACTCATGTCGATTTATATAATTTTGTTCAATTAAAGGTATTACAGAAAAGAAATGATGCTTTAAATGAAGAGGAATTTAAAAACGAATTAACAACATTTAGAGGATCTTCATACCTAATGAATTCTCCAATGCGAGATGAAGACTGGCTATTTGTTTGTGAGATTACAGATAATGCATGTGCTTTCTGGGAGAAATACCAAGAGATTCCCTACTCTCTTATCAAGAGTTTAAATAGTGATGAGGATTGGGATTATAATGACTTATCAAAGAATTGGTCCAGATTAAGTATGTTAGCGATGGGGTTAAATTCTATGAATGAAGAGTATAAGGAATATGAAAATATGATTACAGAGTACGAGAAATTTAAGAATTCCTTTATATCAAATAATGAGAATATGTCTGAAGAAGAGTTAATGTTTATTGGTCAGTACTTACCTTTAGGATTAGTGGAATATTCAGATAGCTTGTATGAAGGATGGAGTAATAAATATAAAAATCAATTTTACTATCTTGTAGATTCATACTGTTTCTCAAGGGAAGATTGTTTACAGTCTAAACTAAATATTCTTTATGATGAGTATAAGAAGTAAATATCTTTTAATAATATTATTATCATTTGTATTTTCTATAATCTTCTTTGTAGAAAAAAGTTATGCATATCCATACTGTAGTAATGGAATATGTGTTACTGGATATGTACCTCCATCTAGTCCACTCTGCTATACTGGTTGCACTCCTGACTGTCCAGATGATTGTCCTTATGGAGGTTCATGTGCGTGGAGTAGTATTAGGAGATGTTACTATCAAAACAACTGTTGTTTCACTTCAGGTAGCTCAGGAGGCTATACATACGGAGGTTCTTGTGATGAAGATTGTGATTGTACTAATAGTTGTCCTACATGCGGAACTTGTACTCCAACATGTCCAAGTGGTAGTGCTACCTCTCCTGTTACTTCATATCCCGTAACAGCGAGTTGTTCAAATGGCTCAGGTTGTCCAAATAGTACAAGGACTTGTTACTATCAAAGACAAGATTTATGTACAAGTTCCTCTATTTCTTCCCAATGGATTAAGAGTGGACAATCTTCTGTTATTACTGCAAACGCAACAACAAATGTAAACTCCTTTATATATGTCTTTTATAATAGAGATCGCTTAATCTCTGGTATACCTCAACCAATATGTAGAACATATGATGCAACATGGGCTCCAAATCAAGGCTCATGCCCTGCAGGTTCATATCAAATGACAGTTAATCATACTTTCTCTAGTGCGAGAAGTACTGATACACTTACTATCCCAGCGAATAGTGTTTTTGTTAGGGATATAACTAATGGGAATTTGTATGTAGATAATATACAGGTAAATGTCTACTTTATGATTTCAGGACGTCCCATATCTCTTCCTGATGGAAATTGTGTAGAATATCTAAATCATTGTACCCCCCTATGTACACCTGTATGTGGTCCTACGTATGCTACTTCTGCTCAATATTCCTCTAGTGGAGTGTATTTAGGTAGTATGCCAATGTCATGTAATAATACGCCTGCTGCTTGTGGTACAGAATCTAGAACATGTTACTGCTATGATTGTATTAATAGCTGTCCAGCACCACTTTCAAATACCTCAGTTTCCCTTCCTCCTCTTCCCAATCTAATACTTGACGATTTTAGACAATGTACAACAGCATGTGCAGTACCTAGAGCTGAAGATTGCTACGAAAGGCCATCTGCTCAACCAACGGAATCACTAAGGATTCTAAACGATGCTGCTAATGATTACGACTTCTCTAGTATGACTCATTCTGGTATTCCTCTGGGAGGAATGACTGGGAACTTAAATGATCCAATAAATATGAGAGCAGTATATACTGATGCAAATGGAGCAAGTGATATAGAGGGTATCTTTGTATGGTTTAGAGATTCTGCAACTACAGGAGAAGCAGGAACTCCTCTATATTTGTCAACGACAGCTACTCCTCAAGCACCAAGTAATGCAAGCTGGGGCTTTATGATGCGAAGAACAGGTCCTACTACTTGGGTACCATATGTACCAAGTTACGCAGTAAACCCTGCTGTATGGGTAAGAACAATACCAAATGCTTCAGGAGAATTCTTTATAGCGTCAACTAGTGGACAAAATATGGTTGGAGTAACAATGTCATCTCCAATTACCTCTTCTGGTAACAATGTTACAATGAATTTTAGATTAAGATTTTCCGGAACAGATATAATTAATCCATCTGTGTCTCAGATTACATATAGGGTTTTACTGATGGGATTAGATACATTTAGTTTTACTCCAAATGATAATTATGAAAGTGTAGCAGCAATTAGAGATAGAATTGATTCATACTGGGCTCCTAATCAACTAAGATATAGAACAACCCCTACTCCTGCTCAGTTGTATGCAAGAGCTTGGGTTAATCCCAATAATCCTGCTACGGGTACCAATGCTACATGGACCATAGATAAGGTTCCACCAACAATATCATTTACTGGAGGAACTCCAACAGCATCAGGTAATAATGTAAATATATCTTGGAGTGCTTCAGATATTAAAAATCTGTACGCAATAGTAGGAAATATATATACAACAGCTGGAGCAGATGCCAGAGATATTACTCTCTCAACCTCTACTCCAGGAGTAATACTTAAAACTCCAAACCCATTTACCCCTACAGCAGAAAATAATGCTAATACAGGTAGAATAGAAGGAGATTGGTCCTTTAGAGTAGCCCCTAATATGAATACAACTTCTAATGCAGGTTTAATAAGTATAAATGTAGGTGCTAATAGAACAGGAACCTTAACAATTTACATAACAGCTTTTGATGATGCAGGAAATATGGCCACAGCAATAGGTAGCTATAACCTAAACGACTGGTTTGTAACAGACGGTGGACTAGGATACTCTGCAGAAGGTACCTCTTTTGTAGCGAAACCAACTACAACCTCATGGAGTGGGAAATTACCTCCCTTCCCAGTATCTGGTTGGACAGAATCATTAACCAATACTAAAGCAGATCTCTCCTCTGAAATGTGGGCAGAAAGAATTACTCAGTTAGATAATAATGATTTTGTTGATTCTTACGCTCTTAATGGCCATGGTGGCTACTCCGTTACAAATAACTACCAAACCCTTTGGGAAGCTTTCCAAGAAAATAAAGCTACAATACCAAGTCTAGATGAAAACCCAATGAGTATTAGCGTGATAACAGCTCAGGCTCATACAGGAGTGTACTGTGCTAATAATAGGGAGTACTGCGTTTTAGAATTCCCAGGCTCACTAGAAATTAGAGAAAGATTTAGATGTAATGATAAAACCTTAATCTTTGTAAATGGTACTCTAACAATTAATCCCCCACTGTGGAATCTCAATCCTAATGATAATAGAGCATCAAATGAGAATGGTTGTGTATATGTAGTAAGGGGTAATCTCATAATTAAAGAAGGTAGAGCAGTATCAGGAGCAAGTATGGTATATGATGTAAATCATGGGTACTTCATTGTAGATGGAACAGTATTAGTAGAACATGAAGTATCTAAACCTTCTACTGCAATCTTTGATGGAGTATATATAAATGGTGGTATACATGCAGGAGGAGGAGTTACAATCAAAAGATATTTGAGATTGATAGACAGATTAAGTTATCCAGTATTAGCAATAGATCATCATCCAAAGTATGGAGTATTAGGAGGAGTATTCTTTGGTAATAACTTTTCATTACAAAAAGTAGAACCAGGTTTTAAACCGTAGCCATTTTCTGCTATATTATATTAGTCATAATTTAACTGTCCAACCCTATGGCTAAATTGCCTGACCATGTCGGTATAGACTTTGGTACTCATACTGTAAAGGCCGTAGAATTAAAGAATATAATGAGTAAGCCCGAGTTAGTTAACTTGGGTAGTCAGCTAACCCCTAAGGGAGTTATTAACAGCGAAGAAAGGCAGGACCAAAAGAAACTGGCAGAGGCCCTTAAGCTTCTATACTCTAATTCAAGAATTAGAAATAGTAATGTAGTAATGGCATTGCCAGAGTTTTCTGTGTTTACTAGATTTTTAGAATTTCCAGGAGTTAAGAAAGAAGAATTAAAACAGGCTGTATATTTTGAAGCTAAACAGTATATACCTGTACCTATTGAAGAAGTACAAATGAGTTATGTTACCATTGGTTTTAATGAAGAAAAGAACGCTCCTCGAGTACTGCTAGTAGCAGCCCCTAGAAAGGTTATAGATATATATATGAATGTTGCTAATTTTGCTAATTTGGATTTAATAGCTATTGAAACAGAATCTGTTGCTATGGGTAGAGCTATGTTTAAATCTTCTCAAAAGCCTACATGTGTAATGTTAGACTTTGGTGCAAACAGTACAGACATGAGTATTATGACAAATGGATCCTTAGTATTCTCTCAAAGTATCTCTATTGGTTCTGATTCCCTAACCCAAGCTATAGTAAATAAGTTTAACTTTGACTATAACAGAGCTGAGGAATTTAAAAGGAATTATGGATTAATATCCAATGTATTAGAGGGTAAGATTTACTCTGTACTTGCTCCTATTGTTGAGTCTATAATGATAGAAGTAAGAAGAGGTGTTGAGTTCTATAAAAATAAAACAATGAGTGCTGCTCCTAATGAATATTTGTTAAATGGGGATGGTGCCCTACTCCCAGGTTTAACAGAGTATGTTGCTAAATCACTAGGGGTTAATGCACAAGTTGCAAATCCATGGTTAAATATAATAGTGGATAATAAATTTAAAGACCTAATTTCAAAAGGAGGATCATCATACTCCGTTGCGATAGGGTTATCATTAAAAGATGAATAATACACAAACACAAAATAGTAATGTAAAACCACAGCAGAGTGTTAATCCAATACCTGCACCTAATACTCAACCTCAATTAAAGACAACCCTTGCACAGCCTCAGAGTGTTCCACAGGCAGAAGGTTTTAACCTAATACCTGCTATGAGTGAGGAGGAGAAAGTTAAGATTAAGAAAAAGAATACTCTTAATATTGGATCTATCCTAAGTATTATTGCTCTAGCTACTGTAGCTATTGGTATTGTAGGTTTTAATATCCTCTCTAAAGCACAATTAAACAGTAAAAAGGCATCTCTTTCTAGAATAGAGAAAAGTGTTAATTCAAAAATGGATAAAATAATTGCTAATAATGCTATTGTTGATAGGGCTAAGCTATATACACAGGTTAAAAAGGATAGTTTCTCACATAAAAAGATAATAGAATTTTTTACTGAGATAGCTAATAAAACAGAGGGAATATCATTTAGAAGTATTGATATATCTGAAAGCTTAGGATTTGAGATCGCTGGTTCAGGTCCTAGCTTAGAAAGAGTTGCTAGATTATGGTATCTATTTGGTGTGCACGAAAATATAAAGAGTATTAACCTAAACTCTGTAAGTAAGAATGATACAGGTGCATCCTTCTCTTTTGAAGGAGAGCTTAATATTACAAATTTTAGTAACGAATAAATATGGGATTATTAACATCACAATCTAAACAGAGAAAAGATCAAGAAGTAGCTGCTATTAGTCAGAAATTAAAAAAGACTAAGTTATCTTTTTCTGATTTAGTTATTCCTATTGCATCTGGAGTTCTATTTATAGTTCTGGCATTTGCGGTATTTATTCCAATGGTAAGTTCAGCATTTGGGTATTTAGATGAGATAAAAGTGACTAATGAAAAAATAGAGCAGCTAGAGAAATTAAATAAACAATTGGATATATTAGATGATAATCAACTAAATGAGGATGTTTTAGTATCTAGGCAAGTTATTCCTAAAATCTTGTTAGTATCTAACTTTGTTTACTATCTTGATGAACTAGCTAAAGAACAAACTTTAACTATTAGTGAACTCTCATCATCAGATAGTATTAATGGAGTAAGTGGACCTTTAGGATATGTAGGTTCTTACGATAATGTTATTGCTTTCCTAGAAGATGTACAAAGTGTATCTCCATATATGATTAGATTAGAAAATGTTGAGGTAAGTGCTAGACAGGATGATGCATGGAGTATATCTTTACAAGTAAGTGGATACTATATACTAGAACCTGAAGAAGAACCAAGTATATATGCTGCATTCCAGCCATATACAGAATATGAGGATATTGTAGAGATATTTAAAACAAAAGCTGCAAGCTTAGATTAAATATCATCTGTTAACATATCATCATTACTCTCTACTGTAGGAGTTTCCCTATCATCTTTTAGAATAACTCTAACTCTCTTACTATTTCTAATAGCGCTGATAGTAACAATATCCCTTATGGAGTTAATAGTTCTACCTTTTCTCCCAATGATTACTCCCTTATCATTCTCATTAACATCAATGGTTAATATTGTTAATCCAGGGAAGTCTACACTCTCCCTTTCATCAATACTAACATCATCTGGGTAATTAACTATGGACTTAATAATGTGCTCTAGTAGCTCTTTCATCTTTTAGATAGACTAAATTAATTCTACTGAGCAATTATACAACTACAGAAAAAATATTACCATAACTGGTATAGAAATCTGTGTGAGGGGATATATTACTATTTTTCCTTCTTCTCTTTCTTTACTGTACTAGGCTTAGTAGAACCTCTCTTAAGAGATTTAAGTAAACCTAATTTAACAAAGTATTGAGCTATGGTCTCTGAAGGTTGTGCACCCTTCTCTAACCATTCTTTTGCTAAATCCTTATCTACTTCAAAAGTAGTAGGCTTAGTTCTAGGGTTATAGTATCCAATCTCTTGGACACTCTTACCATCTCTTGGTAGGTGACTCTCCATAACTACTATTCTATAGTGTGGTTGTCCTCTTCTACCTGTTCTTTTTAATCTTATTTTTAACATAGCAAGGGTATTTTAACAGATGATATATTAATATTCAAGCTAATTATTATCATTTTCTATATATTCTACTCCACTCTTAGCAGCATCTTCCTCAGCTTTCTGTTTACTTGTACCAAACCCTTTACCTATCTCTTTACCATTTATCTTAACAACAACAGTAAATCTCTTATCATGGTCAGGTCCCTCTTCCTCTATTACTTCATATGAAGGAGTAACTTTATACTTAGATTGAGTAAGTTCCTGTATCTTTGTCTTACTATCTATATCTAATCTATTAGCTACAATATGATCTATCTTTTTTAGTAAATGAGTATGTACAAAATCCCTAGCTACTTCATATCCACTATCTAAATAGATTGCCCCTATTATTGCCTCTAGAGCATTAGCTAGTAAATAGTTCTTACTTCTTCCACCTGTATCTTCCTCCCCTTTAGAAAGTCTCATTTCTTCCCCTACTCCAATCTCTTGAGCAGTATCTGCTAAGCTTTCTGTTCTAACAAGAGCTGCTCTAAAACTAGTTAAATCACCCTCTGTTCTCTCAGGGTATGTACTAAAAAGGTAATCTGAGGTAATTAATTCTAATACAGCATCTCCTAAAAACTCTAATCTCTCATTATGAGAATCTGTATCCTTATGTTCATTTACATATGATCTATGTGTAAGCGCTAAAAGAAGTAAATCTTTATCTTTAAATTCTACACCTATTTTCTTTTCAAATTCTTGTATACTATTCATTCTCTTGTTTATATTTCTCATATATTGCTCCTAATACGCCATTTACGAATTTACTACTACTATCTCCTCCAAAACCCTTAGCTAATTCAATTGCTTCATCTATTGCTACTTTAGGGGGAGTAATCTTCTCTATGAATCCTTCATATATTGCCATTCTCAATATTTGTATATCTACTAATTTCATTTGTGATATTGGCCACTGAGGTGCAAATGATGTAATCATATTATCTATATCTTCTTTTCTTTCTCTTACACCAGATACAAGCTTAGTAAAAAGTTCTTCATTATATGCCTCTATCTCATCTATTACAGAGAGTTCATCTACATTAAAATCAATAGTATTGATTCTATTGTTGTTAAAATCCTTTGAGAAAAGAGTTTGTAATGCTAACTCTCGAGATAAATGTCTAGGGTCAGTAGCTTTCTTCATATTAAAGATTTACTATTTATTTTTCTTTAAGTCTTTTC
>JAVEVH010000052.1:0-2124 GCA_034005145.1 Candidatus Dojkabacteria bacterium
AGGATTGTAAATCAGTGTCCTAACTGTAAAACAGCATTAGCAGATGTAGACACAGAGCATGAAGAAAGGAGGGGTATATTTGCATATATTGTATATCCATTTGTAGAGAAAGAAGACCAAGAGATAGCACAGGAGAAATTTGGAAATATTGGTATTACTGTAGCTACCTCTAGGCCTGAAACAATGTTAGGAGATACTGCTGTAGCTGTTAATCCTAAAGATGAGAGATATGCTCAATTTATAGGTAAAAAAGTCTTACTCCCTATTGCAAATAGAGAAATTACTATCATCGCTGACGAAGATGTAGATATGGAGTTAGGTACAGGTGCTGTTAAGGTTACACCTGCTCACTCCCCTATTGATTTTGAGATTGGTAAAAAACATGATTTAGAGGTAAGGAATGTAATAAATGGGGAAGCTAAGATGGAGGGAGATATACCAGAGAGATTTATAGGTATGGATACCTTAGAGTGTTCTAAAGCATTGTGTAATGAGTTAGATGAGTTAGGATTACTTACTGATATTCAAAATATTAAACATGATGTAGCAGTATGTGAAAGATGTAGAACACCGATAGAGCCAATAATTTCAAATCAATGGTATGTTGATGTTAAGCCTTTGGCTAAGAAAGCATTAGAAACTTTAAAGAAAAAAGATATATATGTAATACCCTCTGGACAACAGAGAGCATTAGAATATTTCTTTGAAAATATTCAACCTTGGTGTATATCAAGACAGCTTTGGTGGGGACAAAGAATACCTGTATGGTATAGCGGAGGAAAGAAACTTTACGATTGGCTAAAAGAAAACGAAGGAAAGAGTATTAAAGAGTATGAAAAGGAAATGAATACTAAAGTAAAAGGTACAGGTGAGATATATCTTGGAGAGAAAGCACCTGACAAGTCCGGTGTATGGGAAGCAGAAACAGATATGTTCGATACATGGTTTAGTTCTAGCCAATTACCTTACTCTACACTAGGAGGTATAGAGGGTGAAGATTTTAAGAAATATTACCCTACTCAAATGATGATTCATGCAAGAGATATACTGTATTGGTGGTCTGCAAGAATGATGATGATGGGTATATACAATACTGGTAAGGCACCTTTTGGAGTAATCTTTCTGCATGGTCTAATACTTGCTTCAGATGGTAGTAAGATGTCTAAATCTAAGGGTAACGGTGTAGAGCCTAGTGAGATGATTGGTAAGTATGGAGCAGATTCCCTAAGACTTTGGTATTTTAGTGATGCTCTACCTGGTTCAAATGCTCCTTTGAGAGAGGAAAAGATTAAGGGTAATAGAAACTTCGTTAACAAGATATGGAATGCTTCTAGATTTATCTTAATGAATATTGAAGATTTGGAATTAGAAAAGATTTCTAAGTGTAAAGTTGATACTAAGAGTAAGCGAATTGAAAAAACACATGAGCATATATCTAAGGTAGTTAAATATTTAGAGAAATACCAATTTAATCTTGGAGCAGAAGATATTAGAGAATTCTTCTGGCATACCGTATGTGATATATGGATAGAGGAGATTAAGCAAGAGATACAGGGCAAAGAGGTAGGATCTGAGGAGAGGATCTCTAAGTTAGCAGAACTACTCTATATCCTTAAAGAGAATCTAAAAATTATGCACCCCTTTATACCTTTTATTACAGAATCTGTATGGCAAGAGTTAGTAGAACTAAAGCTAGCAGAGGGTACCTTAATGTCTCAACAGATATGAATTAAGTAGAGAAAGGAAGGGAGAGAGTCCGCGATGTTAAAATCGTTGTATTGTATGGACTCTCTCCACGGAAGTAACACAAAGACAATGTAACATTTATGTGTGCTACTTCAGAGTTGGATCACCTCCTTCCATCTTTCTCACTTCGTCTTGTTGGTTTTTGCTTTTTCTTCTCTTCTTCTTTTGAAGAAAGAGATGTGAGCTTTCCCCTATATGGGGAAGAAACAGAAGTTCGAGACATAATCCACCTCCTTTTGAGATTTATATCAAATTCTAGATTAGTTTGGAATAGGGATTTTTAATAAAAGTGATTTAGATATATAATCAAGACATAATTAAGAAATAGAAGAAGATGGACAGAAATAAACTATACATTACAACTACACTCCCCTATGT
>JAVEVH010000052.1:2224-4806 GCA_034005145.1 Candidatus Dojkabacteria bacterium
TTAAATGAATGGTGGCCAGGTATACAACTCTTTGGACCTGATAACTTAAGATTTCAGGGAGCAATATGGCAAGGGATGTTAGCTTCAGTAGGATTAAAACAAAGTCTAAAACTGCTAGAGCATGGTATGGTACTTGGTCCTGATGGTACTAAAATGGCTAAATCAAAAGGGAATATTATCTCCCCATTTGATCAACAAGAAAAATATGGTGCAGAGATTGTAAGATTCTACTTACTTGTAGGTATATCAACATTCTCGGATTCTTCATACAAAGAGGAGGACCTTATTAATATGTATAACTCTAGATTAGCAGATAATTATGGTAATTTACTTAACAGAGTAATACATTTAGCACAAAGTAATGGAGTAGAGATTAACAGAGAGGATATATTAGAGAAAGAATTCAAAGAGAAGGTAGATAGCTATAGAGAGAAGATAGAGAACCTATATGAAGAGTATGAGATAGCTTTGGCTGGAGAAAGTATAGATGAGCTAGCAGATTGGGGTAATAAATATATAACTGAAAAAGAACCATGGAGTAAATCTGTAGATATTAAGAATAGAGAATTGATTCTTAACAACCTTAGCTACCTATTAAAAGTGGTTATACAACTCTATTCTCCTATACTCCCGGAAAGTTGTAAAAAAGCTGTAGATGCCCTAGAGAAAAATGAGAAGATTATTCTTTTCAAGAAGATATAGTTACTATATAATAGATTTAGTAATAAAACTTACTGCCCAATGATAACAGGAAAAAAAGAGGACAAATCAATAAATTTCTTACAGCCAGTAGGTGCTTCTGAGAGTGTCGTCTTTACATCTTTCAATTGGTTAGGCACAATAGGTAAAAATCTCCTTTTAGTAGTTCAAATTGTTGTTCTTGTTGTATTTGCCCTAAGAATTGTAATGGATGGTAAGAATAATGATCTTACATCTAAGATTAATTCTCAGGTAGGTATTCTAGAGAATGAAACATGGAAAAAGAACGCTATTAAATATGAAAATCTTCAGAATTTAATGGGAGATATTAAATTAATAGGTGAAGATCAAGAGCTTAACTCCAACATAATTTCAGAAATACTTAGTGCTATTCCTTTAACTCTTAATTTGGAAAATATATCTTTTACGAATGGAAGAGTAGCTCTTTCTCTAAAGACTACTGACTTTAAAGCACTAAAGGATTATGAAGATGCCTTAAAAAATAATAGCTATTACTCTGATGTAAGATTTAATATTTCTAAGACTGGAGATGAACTAGAGGTTTCTGCATCGTTTAATATTAAAGAGGAGGTTAAGTAGATGGGAACTTTAGGGGCTAGTAGAAAACTTGACTATGTAAAGATTGTAAAGGATGGTCCATCTAAGAAAGCAGAGATGATTTCTACTGGTTTAACTTTTATTGTAGCTACTCTCCTTATTGTTTTTGCAGTTGTACCAACTATACAAACAGTAACGGATATAAATAGGGAAATTAAAAAGAAAGAACAGGTATCTGAAGCATTGAAGGCAAAGTTAGAGGCTCTTACCAGTTTAGATGGTCAATATAATGAGTATAAAGAGACATTTGATGACTTTACTCTTATATTTCCTACATCAATGAATTTTAGTCTGTTGCTCGCAAATATGGATGCTCTAGTAACTAAGAATGGTTTTAGCTTATCTTCTATTAGTTTTTCTGAATATGGAGGGAAGAATTATTCTCTTAGTACAAAGACTCTAGATCCATACTCTGTAAGAATGACAGTAAAGGGAGAGAAAACGTATCTAATGAATTTATTAAAGAGTTTGGAAGAAATGCCTATGTATCCTGTAATAGAAAGTCTTTCTTACAATACTAAGACAGATCAGAATGGAGATACTAGCTATTCCATTTTGCTAAGAGTGTATCATGTAGATAATATGAATTTTTACGAATAGAGATGTTAGATATATTTAGAAGATATTTTATAGTATTACTTCTTGCTATTATTATCCTTATCGTATGGGGTGGAATCATTTTGTTATCTGATAAAAGAAACTCTACCCTGAATCCTAACGCAGAGATATATACTAAACCTCTAAATGGTACCTTTAATGAGGAGATACTAGATACAGTTGCTAAAAGAACAACTGATAGTTTCCCTATACTTCCTAGCTCATTCTTTGAATTAGATACAGATTAGGTATCTATATAGTCATCTAACCTTTTCTCTGAAGATTTCTCCTTAAGTTTCTTTAATGCTTTAGCTTCTATCTGCCTTATTCTTTCTCTTGTTACTCCAAATTCTCTTCCTACCTCTTCTAATGTTCTAGTTACTCCATCTGTTAAGCCAAATCTTAGAGCAAGTACTCTTCTTTCTCTATCTTGTAATGAGTCTAAGATATCTTTAAGTTGATTTTTTAAGTATTCAGAAGTAGCGAAATCCTCAGGACTTTGAGACCACTCATCAGGAAGAATATCTTGTAGCTTACTATCTTTCTCATCACCAATTGGGGTAGCTAAAGATGAAGGGTTCTGTTTAATCTTTCTTATCTCAGCAATCTTTTCTAATTCAATATCCATTTCTTTTGCAATCTCCTCATCAGTTGGTTGTCTTCCTAAC
>JAVEVH010000008.1:0-22615 GCA_034005145.1 Candidatus Dojkabacteria bacterium
TTTTTAAAAAAGATTTTCAAAATATTATTAATATTATTAATATTTGTAATTACTGTTTTAATAGGGATCTGTGATATTAAAGAGTTTAAGTATTCAGATTCATAATTTGTTAATGTAAGCAAAGAGCAGGTAGATTCATATGTAGAGTCTTTTTTAGGTAGAAATATCTTTTTAATAGATCCTTCAGATATTGAGAATGAGATTAAGAAAGGAAATGGATATATATCTAAGGTATATGCTAAAAAGATATTACCAAACAAAATAGGGATATCTTTTACAGAGTATGAAGTTAGGTATACGGGATATTCTTCTGATGTGTGTCATTTTTTCTCTAAAGAAGGAATTAGATTAGAGGAGCTATGTAAAGAGTGTGAGAGTGAGTGTATGGAGTATGCAACTTCTATAGAGAGTGTCTATATATCTTCAGAGAGTGTCCTTGAAAGTGGTAATTTATTAATATATAGGGAGGAGTTTGAGAAGATATCTAAACTTTTATCTCAGTTTGGGTATGATATTAATGATATAAATATTGTAAAAGGTATCTCAACTATTACCGATAGAAAAGATCATACCTTTATATTCGATATCTCAAATGATTTAGATTTACAGTTATCTAGGATGTACTTAGTAGGTGAAAAAATCAATGAACAAGAGATTAATTTCAAAAGTTTAGATCTTAGATTTGAAAGACCTGTAATGAAATTGAAGTAATATTTAAGTTGACATAATACAATTACTTTGTAAAAATTGATTACGTTCTTGCTAATTAGAGATTTTTTGACTATATTATATATACAAACAGGTTCTTTATTTAAAGTAATATTTGACCGCCTAAAACCAAAATGGCACGGAATACAATAACAGCAATAGATGTAGGTTCATCTAAAATCACCACTGTAATATCTTCAGTAGAAGATGGTCAAGCACCCTCAGTAATTGGTGTTTGTTCCCATCCTAGTAAGGGTATAAAAAAGGGTGTAGTAGTTAATATTGATGATGCTACGAATGCTATATCTGAGAGTGTTATGGCTGCTGAGAGAATGGCAGGTATAACTGTTTCAGATGTATATGTCTCTATCAATGGTGAGTTAGTTACAAGTCTAAACAACAAGGGTGTTGTTGCTGTAGCTAGTTCAGAGATTACAATAGATGATACATATAGAGCTATTGAGAATGCTCGTACTTTGTCTTTACCTGATAATTTAAATCCAATACATATAATTCCTAGAGAGTTTGTAGTAGATAATCAGGGTGGTATTAAATATCCAATAGGTATGAGTGGTAATAGGTTAGAAGTAGAGACACATATAATTACTGCTCCTAACTCATATTGGCAAAATATTAAGAAATGTGTTGAACAATTAGGATTAAATGTATTTGATGTTGTGTTTGCAGGTTGGGCTTCTGCCCTTTCTGTTTTAACAGATACTGAAAAGGAATTAGGTGTAACACTTTTAGATATTGGAGCAGGTACTACTAGTATAGCCATATTCCAAGAGGGTGCAATAATATACAGTGGTACTATACCTTTAGGTGGTGTAAATATTACTAGTGATATAGCTATTGGTCTTCAGGTATCTTTAGAGGATGCTGAAAAGATTAAGGTACATATGATGGATTTGTATGAGAATAGGGCTAAGAGTAAGAAACTTTCTTCAGATTCTACTCCTGCTTTACTTAGAAAGGTAGAAGAGGAGGAGCCTAAGCTTAAAAAGGGCGATGAGATTGATTTAGCAATATTGGATATTCCTGGTAAAAAAGTATCTAAAGATATGCTAAAGAGTATTGTAGAGGCTAGGTGTGAAGAGATATTTGATTTAGCAAAAGAGAATGTTGAGAGAGCAGGGTTTAAGATTAATATGCCTGCTGGAATTGTACTTACTGGAGGTTCATCTTTACTAAAAGATTTATCTAAATTCACTCAGAGTGTATTTGGTGTAGCCTCAAGAGTAGGCTATCCTTCAGGGTTGGGTGGAATGATTGAAGAGATATCTGATCCATCGTTTGCATGTGTACAGGGATTGATTAAACATGCACTTGAGGATGAGATAGATACTGAGACTACAAAAGGTAAAGGAAAGGGTGGAAGTTTTAAGAATAGAGTAGTAGAATGGTTAAAGTCATTAGTTCCGTAAACTGCCTAGATATAATTTAATGTTTAAGGACAGTTATGCCGTTAATAACAACAAACGTAGATCCCGTAGCTAAAATTAAAGTCGTAGGTATTGGGGGAGGTGGTTGTAATGCCATTAATACAATGATCTCGGATTATGAAATCCCGGGTGTAGAATTTATGGCCTTTAATACAGATGCTCAGACATTAAAGCTTTCTAAAGCCCCTATCACCTTACAGCTAGGCGAAGATTTAACAAAAGGTCTAGGAGTAGGTGGTAATCAGGAATTAGGTGCACAATCAGCCGAGGAGAGTTTAGATCAGATTCAAGAGCATTTAGATGGTGCTGATATGGTCTTTATCACTGCAGGTATGGGTGGAGGAACAGGTACTGGAGCTGCTCCAATTATTGCTGGTGTTGCTAAGAATATGGGAGCTTTAACAGTAGCTGTAGTTACTAAACCATTTGATTTTGAAGGTAATAGGAGAAGAGAGATAGCTGAGGAGGGTATAGATTCTTTAAGAGACAAGGTAGATACACTAATCGTAGTTCCTAATCAGAGACTTCTAGAAGTAGCAGATGCAAATATTTCCTTTATCGAAGCAATGAAAATGGTAGACTCAGTACTTGCCGAGGGTGTAAACAGTATTTCTAATCTAATCAGTCAAACGGGATATATTAACGCTGACTTTAATGATGCTAAATCAGTAATGTTAGATGCTGGTACAGCATTAATGGGTATTGGTAGAGCAAGTGGAGAAAAGAGAGCAGAGTTAGCAGCAAGAGCAGCTACTACAAGTCCACTTTTAGATATGTCTATAGAGGGAGCAACCGGAGTACTTTACAATATTGTTGGTTCTGATTTAACACTTCCTGAAATTAGTATGGTATCTGAATTAATACAAGAGGCAGTAGATCCTGCAGCTAATATTAAATTTGGAGCCCAGATTGATCCATCTTTAGGAGATGAGATTGTCATTACAATTGTAGCTACTGGTTTTGATGAGAGTAGGCAGGTATTTACTAAAAAGCAAAAAGGAGATGAAGATACAGATGATGCATTTGGATTAGGAGGAATATCTGTTAAATCACCTCTTTACAATGATGAGGAAGAAGACGATACTTCAGAGAAAAAAGACAACTACTTTGATGAACCAGAACAAGAGGATACTCCAGAAGAGGAACTAGAGGAAGAGGTATTTAAAGGTGCACCTAAAAAGACAGAGCTTGACATTGATGATGATGACTTTGATGATCCTTTAGATAAGCCTGCATTCATGAGAAGAATGTTTCCAGGTAAAAAGAAGTAAAGAGTGATAATAGAAGTTAGTGTAAAAACCTCATGTAAAAATTCAGAGATATCTCTTAAGGGAGACATGTACTATGCTTGTTTAAAAAGTAAGCCTATTCATAATAGTGCTAATATAGAATTAATAGATTTACTCTCATCATATTTCAATACATCTAAATCTTCTGTTAAGATATTAAGAGGTTTTAAGAGTCGTAAAAAGATAGTTGAAATATTAGAGGTATGAAATTAGAAAAAAGAAATAAAAGAAAATTTAGAATAGACGTATTTATACTCCTACCTGCAATCCTTTTAAGTATTATCGGCGTTATTACACTCCTTTCAACTACACTTGGTATTGATGGAGTATTTGAGGATACAGAGATAGTAAATAAGCAGATTGCTTTCTTAATAATTGGATTCATATCATATCTTCTAATATCTTTAATAGATATCTCCTTACTTAAACATTGGGAAGTTGTATTACCAATATATATTGGTACACTACTACTCTTACTCTCCGTCTTTATATGGGGTCCTGAAATAAATGGTGTACAAAGATGGCTAGTAGTTGGAGGTATACAAATTCAACCCTCCGAAATAGCTAAGATAACAGTAATATTTACTACTGCATGTGTATTTGGTTTTAAGGATAGGTATAACCAGTGGTTACTACTTCTAATATCTTTCCTCTTAGTATTACCATTAATCATATTAATATATTTAGAACCAGCAGGTAGTATGTCCTTACTAACGTTAACTATATGGTTTTTAGTAGCGTTTACGGGACTAAGTAATCAGTTAAGAAATACCGTAGCATTAATATTACTTACTCTCTTTACACTCCCATTTCTACTCATATCCATTACTGGCAATTGGATATACATCATACTTGGAATAGTGGGTGTAATACTAAGTATATTTGCTTACTACTTTAGAGACACATGGAGATTAGTAGTAATACTCTCTGTTGTAATTGGAATAGTACTAGGGCTCTCATCATTGGTAATGTATAAAGGTGTGTTGAGAGAGTATCAAAAGGATAGGATAGAGGCATTCCTTAATCCTACAGAAAATTCAGGAGACATTGGTTTTAATGTTAATCAAGCTAGAATAGCGATAGGGTCTGGACAAATATGGGGTAAGGGATTTGGTAATGGAACTCAAAGTAAAAGAGATTTCCTACCTGAACATCAAACAGACTTCATATATGCATCCTTTGCAGAAGAGTTTGGATTAGTAGGTTCTCTTTTCCTACTCTTTCTCTTCTCAGTTATAATAATTCGTGGTTTAGTAGTATCTGTAGACAACTCTAATGACTCATTCCTTTCAATGATACTCATAGGTATAGTTATGAAAATACTCCTTGAGATCTTTATTAATGTAGGAACTAATACAGGTTTAATACCTGCTACAGGTATTCCTTTACCCCTAATTAGTGCTGGAGGTACCATTACAGTAATGACACTCTTTGCTTTAGGAGTCATTCAAAGTATAATGAACAGAAGTCAGGTAACTAAAAATAATAGTAATATAATTGACAATTACTGATTAATAACTTAAAATCCTTTCGTTATGACAAAAATAGAAAATGATAAAAAATTTGCTGTTATCAAAATCGCTGGTACCCAATTAAAGGTATATGAGGGACTAGAGTATGAGATTGATAAGTTAGATGGTGTTAAAGGTGATACATTAGAAATATCTGATGTACTTTTAGTAGTAGATGGAGAAGATATTAAAATGGGAGATCCTTTAGTTAAGGATAGTAAGGTAGTATTAGAGATTACATCACAAAAGAAAGATACAAAGATAGATGTCTTGAAATATAAAGCTAAGTCTAGATATAGAAAGAGTTCAGGTCACAGAGCATTAATTACTAGAGTATTGGTTAAAGCAATTAAATAATGCGATACTTTTTTGAATGTGGGAATTTTAGAGATCTTTCTCATGCAGAACTTAGTGCAGTATTTGAATCATATGGCATTTCACACGATAGTATTAAGAGATTAAGTAATACAATATTACTTGTAGAGAGTAACTCTGTAAGTAAGGAGATATTACAAAAAATTTTCAATAGACTTGGTGGCTTTATTAGATATGGAGAGGTAGTAGATGAGCTTGATACATTTTTAGAACCTTTTTTAAATGATGAGAAGGTAGTATTTGGTATATCAGCACTTGGTGATACAGATATTACATTAAGAGAGATTCAAAAGTTAGCTAATGATTTGAAAAGGAATTTTAAATCTAATGGTATATCATCTAGATTTTTACTACCTAAACAATCAGAATTAAATGCAGCCCAGATTATTAATAACCAGATATTAGAAGAGGGGTTTGAACTGTGTATATTTGATAGTTCATCTTCACGAATGTATGGTAAGACATTGGGTATACAAGATATACAAGCTTTTGTAAAAAGAGATATAGATAGGCCTAGTGTAGATTTTGATATGGGTGTATTACCACAAAAGTTAGCTAGAATTATGTGTAATCTTACTGGACTTAGGGAGGGTATTTTATGGGATCCATTCTGTGGTAGTGGAACAGTACTAATGGAAGCTAGTATGCTTGGTTTTGATGTAATAGGGACAGATATCGATTTAAGAGCGTTAGAGAGTGCAAACAAAAATATACAGTGGATGGCAAAAGAAGAGTTAATTGAGAGTACTAAGTACAATATATTCCATTTAGATATTCATAATATTGAGAGAAGAGTACTTAAGGATTTAAAAAGAACAGGTATTGATACTGTAGTATGTGAACCATTTATGGGTCCACCTCAAAGGAGAGAGCTAAGTAAAATGGTAGCTCTAGAGTTATTAGATGATGTTAAAAAATTGTATATATCATTATTCAAAGCTCTGGATACAATAGCTTCTAGTGGTTTTAAGGTAGTATTAATAATACCTTCCTACAAGAGTAGAGATGGTTGGTTAACCTTTAATGTAAGCGAATTAATAGGTAAGAGGTGGGATGTATTAAATAGGAAATATATATCAGGGGACTTGAAATGGGGAAGAATAAATAGTATTATCACAAGGAACATTTTTATACTCTCAAAGAGGTAATTAAATTAAGTATAAACAGAGCAAATGTCACATGTTGTAGGAGCAGGAAGTGTCTCGACAAGCGGTAATGTAGCAGGTAAGAGACTCGGTGTAAAAAAATATGAAGGAGAGGTTGTAAAATCTGGAAACATCATTATTAAACAGAGAGGCTCTGTATATCATCCTGGTAAAAATACATATGCTGCTAAAGATTACTCTATTCATGCTAAGAAAGAGGGTGTTGTAAAGTTTAGAAGAATGAGTGGTTTTAAAAGAGGTCAGTACTATGTAGATGTGGTAGAATCTGTATAACACAGATGAGTAAACAAAGATTTATCCAAATTGAAAGTAAGAATGCCTTAGTGGAACTACTTAGAGAGGGTAGGGATTTTGAGCGTATATATATTGCATCTAGTGCATATAGAGATGATAAGACTAAAGAGATTGTAGAGTTAGCAGAGAAAAATAAAATCCCCATTATTAGAGTACCTAAAAAAACATTAATGAGAAGGATGAGATCTTCTAACTCAGAGAGTGTAGTAGGTATGATGTTTTCTCAAAATGAATGGAAATTAGATGACCTTTTAGAGAGTATCTATGCAGAGGATAAGATGCCATTCTTTTTGATTTTAGATCATATTAAATATACTCAAAATATAGCCGCTGTTATGAGAACAGCCTTTGCTGTAGGTGTAAACGGTATTATTACTCAACCTCATGATGTGAATTTAATAACTGATGAAACAATTAGAATATCTATGGGTGCTGCGGAGAGAATACCTTTAGTAGAGATGGATCTGTTTACTGCTGTTAAGGTATTAAAAAAGAATGCCATTAAAATATTTGGCGTACATATGGATGGTAAGACATACTTTGAGAGTGATTTAACAGGTGCATGTGCATTTGTACTTGGAGCAGAGGATACTGGTATATCTACAGGTATGATGGAGAGAGTAGATGAAACAGTTTCTATACCTATGAGAGAGGGAATAGGGTCTTTAAATGTAAGTGTTAGTGCTGGTGTATTAATGTATGAGAAATTAAGACAGGAAGTATCTTAATCGTTATAGTTATCTACTCCTAATTTCTGTAGTAAGTCTTCTAATTCCTGCTTATTCAAAAATCTAATTATTATTCTTCCACCCTTACTCAACCTTCTTACACTTGTACTGTATCCCATCTTTTCACTTAACATTTCTCCATATCTAAGTAAATCAGGATAATCTGTTTGTATTGTTTTGTATTTAGCACTCTTACCGTAGTTAATCTTACGAACAAGAGATTCTGTTTGTCTTACACTAAGACCTCTTTTAACAACAATATCTGTAGCAGCTACTAGAGATTCTTCATCCTTAATACCAAGTAGAGCTCTAGCGTGTCCTTCAGAGATTGTTTCATTGAGTACTACCTCTTTAACAGGGTCTGGTAGTTTAAGTAATCTCATTTTGTTTGATATTGTTACTCTATTTAACCCAACCTTGTCTGCTATCTCTTCTTGTGGTAATCCAAATTCATCTTGTAACTGTTGAAATGCGTATGCTTCTTCTAATGGATTAAGGTCTCTTCTTTGAATATTTTCTATTAATGCTAACTCTAACATCTGTTGAGGTGAGGAATCCTTAATTACGATGGGTACATACTTTAAACCTGCTAATTGAGCTGCTCTAAATCTTCTTTCACCAGCAATTATGAAATACTTATCTGTATTCTTATCTTTAGATACAATTAATGGTTGGATTATTCCGTTCTCCCTAATAGAATCTGCTAGACCAATTAACTCATCAGGCTCAATATGCATTCTAGGTTGGAATGGGTTTGGTAATATTTTAGTAATATCAAACTTCTCCCTATATGCACTACTAGAGTTATCAATTTCTTTTGAATCTATTAATGCTGCTAATCCTTTTCCTAATCTCTGTTCTTCCATATATATCTATATTAAAAATTAAAGAAATCTTTTTATAAATTCTTTAGCTAAGCTAGCATACGCTAGAGCTCCTGTAGATTTATTATCGTATTGAAATATTGTTTTACCGTATGAGGGAGCTTCTGAGAGTCTTACATTTCGGGGAACTACTGATTCAAATGCTACCTCTTTAAAGAATGTTCTTACATCTTCTACAACACTAGATGAGAGTTTTGTTCTACTGTCATACATGGTTAATATGACTCCTCCTAGCTGTAGATTAGAGTTTATACCTTTTATTAATTTCATAGTCCCTATTAGCTGTCCTAGCCCCTCTAGTGCGAAGTATTCACACTGTATGGGTATGAGTAATTGATCCGCAGCACTAAGTGCATTTATTGTTAGCAACCCCAATGATGGAGGACAATCTATTAATGCTATATCAAAATCTCCCTTTACTTTCTCTAATGCTTTTTTAAGTAAAGTTTCTCTAGAAAGCATATTTACCATCTCTATCTCTGCTCCTGCTAAAGAAAGATGTGAAGGTACTAAGAAGAGATTAGGTGTAGAGGTAGATACAAAAACAGAGTGTATTGGAGATGAATTTACTATTACATCATATATACTCTTATATGGAGCCTGTTGTTCATTAGAATCCCAATGCTGCTTATCAAACTGTTGAGTAAATCCTACCCCTGAAGAAAGATTTGCTTGAGGATCTAAATCTACAAGTAAAACTTTCTTACCTTTTTTAGCTAGTGCTGCTCCTAAGTTTATTGTAGTAGTAGTTTTTCCAACTCCTCCTTTCTGGTTTGCTATGACAAAAATTTCCATATTCATAATCTATCATGTTTCACAGATATAGTCTACAAAGGGTAGGTTTCGTGTTGTACTAACCTAAATTCATTGAATGGAAAGAACACTATCCATGCTTTACCTTTAATTTTACTTACATCAACAGGACCAAATTCTCTAGAGTCAGAGCTATTAGTTCTGTTATCACCACATACAAAATATTGATCTTCATTTACAGTAATTGTTTGTCCTTCATGAATATATGACCCACCATTAGAAATGACAGTATCTTCTAGGTAATTTGATTCATCTAAGAGTTCATCATTAATATATATTCTTCCATCTTTAATCATTACTTTATCCCCTGGTATACCTATTATTCTTTTGATGAAATCTTGTGTATCAGAGTATTTAAAGATTATTACATCACCTCTTTGTGGTTCAGAGAATTTATACGATATTTTATTTGCCATTAAAAATTCCCCATTTTTATATGTAGGATGCATAGAGTTACCGACTACCTCATGTGGAGTCATTATAAAGAGATAGAGAACTATAGCGAGTACAAGAGATATTAAAACTGTTTCAGTGAATGAGTAGATAAAGCTTCCAATAGAGCCAAGTACTTCAGTTACTTTAGCTTTTCCTCCTAATTCCTGCTGTGATGATTCATACATCTACTTTTGGGGCATAAAGTTAATATTTTGGTACCGCTACGGGGAATCGAACCCCGGTTTACAGGATGAAAACCTGTCGTCCTAGACCACTAGACGATAGCGGCATACCTCCAGTGATTTTACTATAATACAGGTTTTTTGTTAAGTTCTTTTAAGAACTGTTGCTCCTCCTGGAAAGAAGCTCTTTGATATTCATTGAACTCTTTATTATACACATATCTTCTCTTACATTTACACTCTATTAATTCTCTTCTTTCAGAAAGCTTTCCTAACCTCTTTGCCTTATCTAATGGATTTGTACATCCAACACATAATCTTTTTTGTAGTAATACTGATTGGAATGGTGCGAATATTTTCTTTCCCATGACTATATAATTTTGTATTAAATATGCCGAGAAGAGGACTCGAACCTCCAAGGGGTATTATCCCCACCTGCTCCTAAGGCAGGCGTGTCTGCCAATTTCACCATCTCGGCTTAACCTACAGGAGACATTTTACTAAAAATAGGGTATTTATACAAAGGTATTAACTCTCTTCTATACTGCCAAATATCTTTCCATATACTTTAATATGCCCATTTTCTTTGTATTTAGCATTCTTTAGTATTTCATCTTGAGTTAAAGAATCTAGAGGAATATCCTCTCTTAGTGAAGAGAAAGGTACATGCCTTTTCATAGGTTGTACATCTTTAGTATCTATCTTTTGTAATTGGTTCGCACTATCTAATATAGTTTCCATCTGAGGTGTAAATTTCTCTAGCTCTGCATCAGTAAGATTTATTCTAGATAGCTCTGCTATGTGTTTTAATGTTTGTTTATCCATTTAATTTCTCTATTAAAACTAATCTAGCCTTATTAGGATCTGCACTACCCTTTGTTTTTTGCATTACCTGCCCTACAAGATACCCTATGGTTGCCTGTTTACCTGATTTAAAATCACTTACTGCTTTAGGATTATTACTTATTACATCATCAACAATATTATCTAGGTTATCTGTATTTTGTTTACTTTCTTCTATAGCTTTACTAATTAGTTCTTTTAAATCCTTTTTCTCTTCTAATGACTCTCTAAGTAACTCCTCTGCCTTATTTCTTGTTAATATCTTTTTCTCAAACTCTAAGATTAAGTAGGAAAGAGATTCCTTAGGAATATTACTTTCATTAATATCAATCTTTTTATCATTAGCTATTGAAAATACTGCACCTGTAATCCAGTTAGATGCTGCTTTAGCTGCTTTAATGGTATCCATATCTTTGGAAAGTATCTCTAATATATCTTCAAAATATTTAGAGATATCCCTATCTGCTGTTAATACATCACTATCATATTCTGAAAGAGAGTAGGTAGAGAGATATCTATCTTTTTTTTCTTCGGGTAGTTCAATAATTTCCTGTGTAATTCTTTCAATATCTTCATCAGTAATTTCAATTATTGGTATATCAGGATCAGGCATATATCTGTAATCATCTGCGGTTTCTTTTGATCTTTGGAATTCTGTCTTACCTTTATCTGCATTCCATCCTCTTGTTTGTTGTACTATCTTTTTACCTTCCTCTATATCTTTAATCATTCTTTCTACTTCGTACTCTATGGATTTCTCTACTGCAGAAATGGATCCAATATTTTTTACTTCTACTTTAGAATTCAATTTGTTATCCCCTATGGGCAGTATTTCTCCATTCTTGTACTCCCATGTTCCTTTTGTTTGTACTGAGATATTTGGTTCACATCTCATCTGTCCTTTTTCCATATCTGCGTCAGAGATACCTAGATATCTTACTATTTGTCTAATCTTTGTAGCATACTCTTTAGCTTGGTATGCACTTCTAATATTGGGTTTACTTACTATTTCAATTAGTGGTACACCTGATTTATTGTAATCAATTAAGGAGTACTCTAAATTACCTTCTGTGTGGTGTGTTGATTTCGCTACATCTTCCTCTTGGTGTATTCTTTCAATCCCTATACCGTACTTCTTACCATCTTCATCCTTAATTTCTATATATCCATCTGAACATATTGGTCTTTTGTACTGACTAATCTGATATCCTTTGGGAAGGTCTGGATAGAAGTAATGTTTCCTATCAAAGTGTATTTCACTATCTATATCACAATTAGTAGCAATCCCGAGTAATATACAAAGCTCTATTGCTCTTTTATTTGGTACTGGTAATGCTCCGGGTAATCCTAAACATGTAGGACATACATGTGTATTAGGTTGTTTACCAAAGTAGTGTGTAGGGCAAGAACAAAACATTTTACTTTTTGTCTTACTCTGTATATGTATTTCTAAACCTATGATTATATCGTAGTTATCTTTATTCACTTCTAATTAGTATGATTTAAGCATTAAAATGATATCAATTATATATCAATATCGCAATTTAACTAAATATCTTTATCTCTTGTTCCACCCTTTCTTGCTCTTGTGTATCTTGATCTGGAATTATGTAATATGTACCTCTTCCTTTACCCTTCTGTTGAATATATTCCCTATCTTGTAACTCTTGTAAGTCTCTGTATGAGGTCATAAAGGAGATACCCATCATTTTAGTATACTGTTGTCTAGTTACTCTTGGATTGCTATTAAGGAATTCAATTATCTTAATCTGTCTAGGATTTAAATCATTACCTATACTTTTTCTAATATTTGTTTTTCTGTCATACTCCTCTGTTAATCTCTTAGATGCATCTATTACTGTTAAAGAGAGAGTGTAGAGTAATGCCTCTATGAATATTGTTAAGTCTCTTTTTCCTTTGGATATTTTAAATGCAGATTGTATATCTTCTGATATTAGAAAGAATGCTTTTGAATATGGAACAATATTATGTGGATTAAGACCATATATCTTAGTTAATATTTTTAATATTGCAATTGCTGTTAATTGATTCCCTGCTAGAAATGGAGCCTTATCTATATACTCATACATTAAAATACTAAACTGTATTAATTTATGAGTACCTGTAGATGAGTTAGTAATATCATTAAATATTTCATTGAAATATTCTCTTACTTCTACATTAGGGTAGTAGTCCCTAAGGTTGTACCATGTGTCATACAGATCAAAGGGTTTTTCAGAAAAATGTTTTAATTTACCTAAATCCCATTCTTCTACAACACCTTTCATTAATATCTTGTTTAGGTGTGTACAGAGCTCTATAGAGGGTTTTAGAGTACTTTTACCAGTATATGTATCAATGTAGTCTTGGATATTTTTAAAGTTAGTAAATATTCTTAACTTTGCTTTGTAAGAGGGCATTACCTGTCCTCTTTGTACTGTTAACGCTTTACTGTAACCAATGGGATACGCGATTAACTCTCCCAACTTATCTATCTCCTCTGTCCTTAGCTGTTCTCTTACTTGCTCAAGTAGGGGACTAGGTATAACTGTTTGTTTAATGGATTGGATTGCTAACTCATACTTAACTATGTAGTTAACCATTAAATTCGTAATTGTATATTTATATCTCTCCATATCGGTATATTTAAAAAGCTGATGGATGGCTTCGAACCAACGACCGTTCCCTTACGAAGGGAATGCTCTACCAACTGAGCTACATCAGCAATTGTAACAGATTGTAACAGAGAGAAAGTTATGTTGCAATGGATACCACTATTTTATTACAAATTTCTTTAGATCTGATTTTGTAAGTAATTTTTTTGTTTTACTATTTGAGATCATCGCTATACTAGGTCTGTGAGCAAACCCTATATATTCAACTTTCTTCTTTCGCATATGAACCTGTTCAACCGCAGGCAAGATATCAGTATCTGAAGAAAGAAGTAGCGCAATGTCATACTGATTATCAACTGCACCAAGTACTAAATCTAAAGCTAATTTTACATCTACACCTTTCTCATGGTATTTATCATTGGATTTAAGTAAATATCCTTTGTTGATTTTCCAATTATATTTTTTTAGGTATGAGAAGAAACTCATTTGATTAGCCATCATTTTTAATGCTTTCTTATCATCTTCCTTTGCTCGTATGGCACCGATGTAATAGTTTTTCTGTACTAGTTCCCTATCTTCTAGAAGAAAATTAATAAATTTCTCAAAATCAAACTTAGGAAAAGTTGGAATACCAAGCTCTTTACAGTAGAAAAAGAAATTACTACCATCAATAAAAATTTTTACTCTTTGTTTTTTAGGCATTATTGGGGAAAATAAGAGCCTGCACTGTCAGAATAAATCTGGTGCAGGCGGTTATTGCTAGAATTATATCATCGGAAAAATTCTATAACAAGATATACAAAAGCGAGAGACGGGGCTCGAACCCGCGACCTTCTCCTTGGGAAGGAGACATTCTACCAATTGAACTACTCTCGCAGTTGAGAGATTCTAGTATTTAATATGTAAAAACACAAGCTATTAGACTACAGCTGACTTTAATTCATTCCAATCATCTGTTAACTGTTCACCAATCTTTTTAGCTGTAGAAGCTGCAACATCTGAATCATTCTTTAATTCATCTACTACTTTTGATACTAACTGTTTGTATGCATCTAAATCTAATTTCTTACCAGCTACTTTTAATGCTCTAATTCTTTTCTCTACTTCTTTTCTAGAAGAAAGGTAAAGATCTTGTGCTTTGTCTTGAATATCTGTAGAGAACTTTTTTATATCTTCTCTTGTTTCTGCCCCAGATTTAGGAGCAAGTAGAAGACCTGCTGCAGTTCCAATTACAGCACCAAAGAGTAATCCTTTGAAAAATTCGTCTGATGAACTCATATCTATAATATGCTCAATTTATATATTTAAATATACACTAAGAGGAAAATATTTACAATTTGAACCTCTTAATTAGTAGGTAGGCTATGATAAAAAGGGTAAGGGGTGCTAATACTGCTAGTAATATTTCCCAAAAGGAAAGAGATATTGAAGTAGGGGTGTCTGTAAGAGTTTCATCTAGAGTTTGCTGTGCGTATACAGTAAGTGGTATGAAAAAGGTTGTGATTGATAGTAATAGGTATTTCATTGTAGTATTAATGATATATATTTTTTAATTATTATGCAATTTCCTGATATTGAGTTAGAAAAAAAACTATGGAGTAAGGGTCTTAAATATGTAGTAGGTATAGATGAGGCTGGGAGAGGTCCATTGGCTGGCCCTGTTTGTGCTGGAGCAGTCATAATAGATGAGAAGAGTAAGTTAAGTGAGTTGGTAAGGGATAGTAAGAAGATGAGAGAGAAAAAAAGAGAGGAGGTTTTTGAATTTATCAAAGAAAACAGTTTAGGATGGGGAGTATGTATGGTAAGTAATATGGTTATAGACAGTAAGGGGATTCAAGAAGCTGTAAGGATAGCGATGTGGGAGGCATTAAAACAGGTAGAGAAGATGATAGGTAGTAAAGCAGAGTATTTAATAGTGGATGGTACAAATGTTAGTAATCTATTTGGGTATGATATGTTAAAGATTAAGGCAGGGGATTTAAAACATTACTCCATATCGGCAGCATCCATATTAGCCAAGGTAACAAGGGATAGGTATATGAAAGACATAGCTATTAAATATCCTGAGTACGGTTTTGAAAGGCATGTAGGGTACGGTACTAAGGCACATATAGAGGCAATACAAAAGTATGGTCCTTGTGATATACATAGGAGATCTTTTAGGCCTATTTCAGAGATTAAATAAAAAGCTTGTAAAAAAGTATAGTAGGGGGGTATAATCATAACCGTTGTGGGTCGCTAGCTCATCAGGTTAGAGCAACTGCCTTTTAAGCAGTAGGTGCTGGGTTCGAGTCCCAGGCGACTCATTTTTCTTTTCAAAGAAATAATTTATATGCTAGAATAGCCCATATAAATTATTATATCCTCCACTTTGGAAAAACCGGATATAGACATATTTTCACGCTCGAAAGATCTTAGGGATCCATTCTCATTTGCAGTACCTTTAGTAGAGTACTATTTAAGGCATGGAACAATGGTCAGGTTTGAAATGGATTATTTCCAAACTATCAGTGCAATTGCACAATATTCTTTGCTTGCAGATTGGCGTATAGTAGCTAGAAATAATCCTCAAGAATTGAGCAAATATTTAGATAATGTTATTGAGATTATTAAACAAACAGAGGAAAGGGGTGTAAAGAATATATTATCTGTTCCTATAATGCGTGTATATGATAAGGTACAAGATATTGAAGAAGTAGAGGATGTGCGAGAGAGGATTTTTGAAGAAGTGGAAGAACTCTGTAACAAAGATATAGAATTAACACGTCTAAGTAGATTTATAATTAATGGAGGAGAGTATCAAGACTTTGTTGAGTGTTTGGATAGTTAAAGAGAATAAAGAAATCGCATTTTTTGTCATAATTCTAAAAGTTTTAACAATGAGCTTAGGAATAATGGGCTTCTGAGAATTCGTTGCAAAATTATTCTATCCTACTAACCATTTATATTCTTTTATCTTTTAAGCATATTCATTAGAGGGGTATTTTCTAATATATACTGAGTTTTAACTAAAGTTTCGAATCTCTCTATTTCATATTGTGATAATTGACTAAAGTCTCTATTCTCCAGAGCATTTTTAAGAGAGGTATCCTTAAGACGATTAAATTCTGTTAGCATTTGCGATTTCCTTTCATTAAAATCAAAACTATTTATTACTTTCCCTCCTTTAACATATGCACGTACTTCTGATAAGAGTGAATCTGCATTAGGATATGTATCTATCCTATCAAGAATTGTTTTCAGACCTGTAGGAATTAAACCTTCTATCTCTCTCATATTATTTCCTCTTGTAAAAAAAGATTTTAAGGTGTCTTTTAGTCCCCCACGAAGTTCTGATTCCCAGCTTTCATCTTCAGAGTTATTCCTTGTAATAGAGCCAGCATCAATGAGAGAGAGTGTACATGAGGATCTGTTTTCTGGTACTTTCTGAATGAAGATACTATCCCCTTTATGATCTTGAAAAGAATACTCTTTGCTGTTGAGTTCTTTTATCATTCTAAGGTAAATCAAGACACCCTTTGTTTTAGCATCGATAGAAAGTGATAGGAAATCTTCAATGTCTCCATCTCTTTCCCCCTCGGTATTTGAGAGATTTACTCCTTGAGCTCTTTCAACAACATATCTTCCTTTTGTAGTGTCCTTTTCTTTAATAGGGCAGATATTGATACCATCAAAGTTTGAAAACATTTCATTGAATACTTGTTGGTTCTCCATCTTCTGATTAATATCAGCTACTGCGGTTGGTAGTATGCTTTTTGGTTCTACAATTACTTCCGTTGGGAGCATTTGAACTTTAGCGAAATTTCCTGAGCGTGTTTCAGCTATTTCAGTTGGTTCGTAATTTTCTTTCATAGAATTATTAATAAAATAAGGTTGATAGAAGTATAATTTATTTTAATCAAGAGTAGAATTAGTTCTATTTTCTTTTTCTAAAGCCCTTAATATTATCCCAAATTCAGGATTATTCTGTTCCTTTAGCTTTTCTATGGCCTCACTTGGTTTAGTCCACAATACTGTATCATCTAATTCATCATCTTCAAGATGTTTTGTTTTTACTTCTTCTACTCTAGATAAGAAATATAAGGTACTCTTTTCAATTATAGTCTGAGGATCTCTATTAAAGTTTGTAATAAGGGAACCTATGAATCTTATTGGTATTACAGTAACCCCTAACTCTTCCAAAGCTCCCCTTACCAATGCTTCAGAATAGTTCTCATTTAGATATGTGGTTTCTCTTGGTAATGTTATTGTTCCATCTTTCTTTTCAATTAATGCTATACTATTATTCTTATCAAAAACTACTTGCCCTATCGATAAATGATAAGGATTTTCTCTATCTCCAGTTAATAATGTTTCTTTGTTTAACATTTCTTTCATTTTCTTTTTATTAAAAATATCTCAGGTAATAACCCTCCCTCATCTACCTGTGTAATACTCTTAATATCCCAACCCTTAAATACTTCTCGTACTAATTTCTTCTCTTGAGTAAGTAATACTATCCTACCCTTTGTTCTAAGTAATCTATTAGCCATATCTTCTAACTTAGTATATATCTGTATGTTCTCATCATGAGTACCAACTCTAATACCAAAAGGTAGATTAGATATTATTACATCAATATTTCTTTTGTTTAATTTAATATCCTGTATATCTTTTCTAAACAGTTTATACCTATCTTCCTCAATCTTTGCATTTAAAAAATTCTGTTTACTCTTTACAATCGCTGATTCACTCCTATCTATACAGACACATCTTTTAATATCGAAATATTTTAAAGCTGTAATGGGGATAGTAGATGCTCCACAGAATGGATCTAGTAAAATATCTTCTGGTCTTAAATCTGCAATCATACACATTATGTATGCTAGTGAGGGGTTAATACCTGCTGGTACAAATCCTCTTCTCCAATCTCTTTTAGAAAGGTTTAATATATTCCCTTTATCATTTGAGATATGAGTAGGGGAATACAAATTTCTGTACTTTTCTAAATCAATATCACTTTTAAAAGGAATCTTTTCTTCTGTTTGTTCTAATATCTCTGTATTAGGATATTTAGAAAGTAATTCGTCTAATACAAATTCCTTAGTTCCTTTTAGTATTTTTAGGGTATATTCCATTCCTAATTATATACAAATATTTAGGATATTGAAATTTCTATTAGAAAGGGTATACTATTAGAGTATATTACTTTAATGTAGGTATACCATGGTAAAAAATATTGTTTTAATATTTAGTATATTATTCCTCTCAATATTTTTAGTTGGTTTAGCATATATTCTCAAGAATAAAGATATCTGTTGTAAGTATGAACTGTGTAAACAGTTAACTACTGTATGTGTTGAAGAAGATGGAAAAGAACAGGAAGAGGAGTCAGAGAAAGGAGATACAATATATTTAGATGGAGTTAAGAGTGGTGATGTTCTTTCTGTAGAAGATGAGGTATTGGGTAGAGCTCCTAGTAGTTGGTATTTTGAGGGTACATTCCCAGTAAGGATATTTAATCAGCAGGGTGATGAGATTGCTTCTTTGTTTGCAGTAGCAACAGAAGAATGGGCACAGGAAGGAGATGTTCCATTCTCATTAGAGTTACACTCTAATTTAATTGAATTGGATGAAGAGAGTATAGTGGTAATGCAATTTGAGAAGGATAACCCGTCTGGGTTGGAAGAGAATGCCGACTATTTAAAGATTACTGTTACCTTAAAGCCGGTTGAAGAAGAGAAAATCATTACTTTCAAAGTATTCTTTCCTAATGATGAGATGAGTGATATGGAAGATTGTACATTAGTTTACCCAATTGTAAGAGAGGTACCATATACAGTAGCTGTAGGGAGAGCTGCACTAGAAGAGTTGTTTAAAGGATTAGCTGGTACAGAGCCCGATAATGGATATTTTACTAATATCCCTGAGGGTGTTAAGGTACAGAGTTTAAGTATAGAGGGTGGTGTTGCGAGAGTAGATTTGAGTGAAGAATTAGAAGAAGGAGTGGGAGGTAGTTGTATGGTTGCTAGTATTACGGCACAGATAACTGAGACATTAAAACAGTTTCCTACTGTAGATTCAGTAGTAATATCTATAGATGGTAGAACAGAGGATATTTTACAACCTTAACTATTCTCTTCTAATGCTTTTGAGGCATTAATAACAGTTTGTTCTTGTAGTGTATTTCCAATAAATTGTATTCCTGTAGGTAAACCTTGGGACATTCCATTTGGTATTGATATTGCAGGTAATCCTGCTTCAGAGCTTCCCTCTGCAAGTATATCTGCCATTTCTCCAAATAGTGGGTTGTCTGCATCTTCATCTTTTAGTGCTACTGTTGGAGTAGTAGGGGATATTAAACAGTCATATCCTTTTAATATTTTCTCAAAATCTTGTTTAATTAACTGTCTAACCTGTTCTGACTTTTTAAAATACTCATCTGCATATCCAGCAGAAAGGGAGTATGTACCTGTCATTACTCTTCTTTTAGGTTCTTGACCTAATCCTTCTCCTCTTGTTGATTCGTAATATGCTTTTACACTCGTTTTATCACTTCCCTCTAATCCATATCTAGTACCATCATATCTAGCTAAATTAGAAGATACCTCACTTCTACATGTAATTGTATATACAGACATACCGTAGTTTGGGTCTAATATATTTATATACTCAATATTAGCTCCTAACTTTTTTAATATATCTACACTCATATTAAAATTCTCTAATACACCTTTCTCAATATCTAATTCTAAGTACTCTTTAGGAATACCAATCTTCATTCCTTTAATTTTACTTATATCGATATCCTTTAAGTAATCATTTATAGGGGTATTGTATGAAGAAAAATCCTTAGGATCATACCCAGCTATTACAGAGAGAATTAATGCACTATCCTCTACACTCTTAGTTATTGGTCCTGGACTATCTAAAGATGATCCCATTGCTAATACTCCATATCTTGGTACTCTACCATATGAGGGTTTTAAACCTACTACACCACACCAACTTGCTGGTAAACGTATAGAACCAGCTGTTTCAGTACCCAAAGAGCCTGCACATAGATCTGCTGCTGTAGCAGCTGCAGAACCACCTGAAGAACCACCTGGTAATCTTTCTAAGTTATGTGGGTTTCTAGTAGTTCCGTAATATGATGTTACTGTAGAAGAACCATGACAGAACTGATCTAAATTTGTTTTACCTAAAAATATTGTTCCTTCATTTAGTAATCTCTGTGTTACAGTAGATTCATATACAGGTGTATATCCATCTAGTATATGTGATGCACATGTAGTTAATATATCTTTTGTAGAGAATACATCTTTAATACCTAAGGGAATACCTCCCAATCTCTTCTCTTTCTGATTATTAAAATCATTATCAAACTCCTTAGCCTGTTTTAGAGCTTTCTCTCCATTTACAGTAATATATGAATTCAACTTATTATCTTTCTCCTCTATCTGTTTTAAGTAGTATTCAACTATTTCTAAAGAAGATATTTCTTTTTTAAGAAGTTTTTCTCTAAGTTGTGTAATGGTAAGGTTGTTTAACATATGCTAACGCAATTCTATCAGAATTTAAGGAATGTTAAAACTAAGAATATACAAAGAAGTGTAAGTAATGTCCCCGCTATTACCTGCTTAAGAGTATGTCTTTTAAGCTGTAATCTAGACCACCCTATTAAAGGTATTAACAAACAGAGTAGGTAGAGGTAAGGTTCTTGCCAAAGGTAAAGTATGAAGAAAAGGGAAAGTATACTCCATATCATATGGAAACTAACCTTAGAAAAGAGGGTAATCAAAAAGCCTAATACAAATGTTAGATTAAGAGTTGTATATATGGTTATTAATCTCATATCCCCTATTTTAAAAGAGAGTAGTAATGCAAGTAGGAAAGATATTCCCATTACTACAAACAGTTTAGGTCTTTCCTCTCTTTTAGTAACATTAAAATCTGATGTAATACCAAATACTTTAAAAAGGACTATTGTTAAGAAAGGTATTATTACTGAAAAGAGTACAAAGAGTAGTTCATATCCAAGTGAGAGTTTAGTATGAAGAGTAACAGATATTATTGCTAAAAGAACTAAAGAGAGTGTTACTACTCTAGAAAATATCTTTGCTAATGTATTTTTTATATCCTCTTTTTTCATACTATTTAATATTATGAGTATACCAGATATTAGAAAGAGAGCAGAAAGTAAATCAGAGGTTTCAAATATTAAGAAGTACTCCTTATCTATTCTTAATGTATTCATTAGTAATCTAATTAAGGAGTATGAGATTAGGTATATACCGGTTATGAATCCATCTGTTTTAAATCTTTTCTTAATTGGAATTAATATTACAAAGGTAAGGAGATTTAATACTGATTCATACAGAAATACAGGATGGAAATGAGTATAGTTTAGGTAAGGTTGTACTCTATATTCTTGTGGTATATATATTCCCAAATACTTTGAGGTTGGTTTACCATACAGTTCATAGTTAAAGAAATTCCCTAGTCTCCCTATTGAGTGTATTAATGGTAAGAAGAGTAATATGGAGTCGGTGAGTTTAAAATATTTTATAAATTTCTTCTTAGATATTAAATATGTACTTATGAGTAACCCTATTAATGCTCCAAAGAATGCTAATCCTCCATCCCATATGGCGTATGGGATTACTAATCCTTGTTGTGTTTCAGAAATATTATGAAGTAAGAAGAGTATCCTAGCTCCTAGTAAGGAAGAGATTAATATTAGGGTGATATCTTTATATGTGAATATATTACTATTTCTTTTTATTAACTCTATACCAAGTACTACTCCTATTCCTATTAATATCCCATATATATTCATACCTAATTATATTAGTAATGGAGATCTATTACTATTCTCTATTACTATTAATTTGTGTAATGCTCTTGTAATACCTACATACAAGAGTCTTGTAGAGAGCTCTGTATCAGGATATGTCTTATCATTTATATCTAGTAGTATTACTGTATCAAATTCCAACCCTTTGGCACTTTCTACAGGTAGTATGAGTAATCCTGTTTTGTAATCTTCTTCAGAGAAAGCTACTACATCTTTTTCTAAATATTTTTCATACTTAACAATTCTCTCATATGCTTGTTGAGCATGCTCTCTATCTCTACATACTAACGCACATGTTACCTTACCGTTATCAAACTCTTTTTTGATTGTTTCTACTAATGCTTTAACCTTTTTTTCATCAGTATGACTTATATCTTGATCAAACATTAATGTCTCTATTTTATCTCCATGCCTGAGTACTGCTTCTGGTAGGTTATACTCGGTAGGGAATCTATCTCTATATATCTTAGTTGCATACTCATGTATCTCTA
>JAVEVH010000053.1:0-4559 GCA_034005145.1 Candidatus Dojkabacteria bacterium
ATCTGAGATAGTAAGACTGAAACTTTCCCCTTTTTTGTTTGTATAGGGGAATAGTAGATATTTTCTTTAATCTTTGTACTTAGGGGAAGAGCAAGAAAGAGTTGAGTATTAAATTTCTTTATAATTAGAACTGGTCTAGCATAATCTCTACCCTTACCATACTCTTCAGATCCAATATTATATCCAATAGATATTAGCCATATCTCATATTCCCTAAAGAATGGTAATTTATGAGAGCTTAAAGCTATTTTCTTTTTTACTTCATTCCAAGAATCATATTCAGAATACATAATACTTAATTGTATATTCTAAATATGAACATAATCTGAAATGTATTTAATTCCTGTAGTCATTCTTACATTCCTCTAACCATGGGAGAGAATTAGACTGAATGAGAAGGAGTTTTACTTTCTACCAAAACATTACATTATCACTCCAATCCATTTGAACATTCCATCCTGTTGTACCATTAGGAGTAGAATACCCTTCTTTGTTCTCCATCTCTTTTTCTGTAATACTTATACCTGGTTCCTCTTCATTAGCAAAACCAGTACCTGTACAGTAGAATCCTTCCTTCTCTTCGTCTCTTAATCCCCCTAGTGATACACAAACTAATGCTACATCCCTATTACTGTTTGTCCAGTAATAGTATGTAGCTTCTTTTGTTAAGAATAGTTCTTCATATTGGTAATATTCAGATAAACAGGGTTGGGATATTGATTCAATACAATCTTTTTTAAAAGCATCTTTGAAATTCTCTTGGGTTAAGAGTGGGTACTCTCTTTCATCAGTAAGATATGAGCTTATGGTTGTATATATTTCATCTGCACTATTTTGTAACCTAACCTCATTCATATTAGTAGAGGGAGGAGATTGTAATAGTAGTAGAAAGAAGGGAATAACAACAAAGAAAAGAAATAGGAGGATAACTGGAATAGAGAATGTAAGAGCAAGTATATTTAGTATTAATCTCTTTTTAGATTTTTCTTTATTCATTGTTTTAATATATATTAGAATATTAAAAGAGGTAGATAATTAAATCCCATCCTCTACTTCAGCTTCCCAATTCTCTGTTAATTCCATTACTGTTTTCTTAAGATAAAGACCGTCTTTTTCTACATTCCAAATACTGTGGATACCATATATATTGTTAGTATATCCCATTGTAGGTTCTGAAAAGAATGTAACTAAATTCATATCTCCATCCATCATAAAATCAAACATGCCATATTTCTCAATACCGTATAGTTCAAATATGGTATCTGATATTAAGAATGTTTGACTACTAATATTCTCCCCCCTATCCTCATATTTAAACATTAGAGGAAAGAACTCTCCATCTTCTAATCTAAATGCAGATAGTTTGTTATGGGAATCCCCTGCATGAGAGAGTAAGAAAAGGTATTCTGCATTACCAGAGCTATATCTATTTGAATAAAGTGTTACACCTAAACTGTTTGTACAACTTTTAGATTCTTCGTAATAGCAATGGACCTCATGTCTTACATCAGTTGATATTACTTTCTCATTGTAAGATATCGTGCATTTGTGTGATTGTCCTGTTTCTACTTTTGTAAAATCAATTGGGGTACAATTAAGATCTAATTTATAGTTATTTTTTAATAGCCAACTCTCTTTAACAGTATATACCTGTTTAGGAATATATTGTTGAGGGTTATCTATAAGGATATCTTGATAGTAATATCCCATATCTTCTGTACTCCATCTCCATACATACTCATCTGGTTTAAATTCATAAGTACCTATTAATGTTGGTTCTAGTATTTCATCTTCCTCTTCTCCTGCAACATATACAGGGCAATTCTCCCTATACTTTTTACTAAGTTCTGCATTAATGTAATATGAGATTTGCATATATACAAAAGAGCCTATTAATAGAAGAAATATAGGGGCTATTACCCCAAAGAGTATAACCTTCCCTATTATCTTTCTTCTTTTACTTACATTGTTTGAGAATATACCTTTATGCTTATCACTACTCTTAATTAGGAAAAATATCCCCATACCAATAAATATTGGAGATCCAAATAAAAGGAGATAAAACAATAGATCCCCAACTGCACCGAGGGAATCTACTACAAAAACAAAAAGTAATATAATGAGAATGGTTATTATAAAGGGGATTAGTAGGAATAGTATACCCAATTTCTTCATATTCATTTTCCTCTTAATAGGTTGGGTATCACTCATAGTAATAATATATATCAGAATATCTTAGTATGCAAAGGATATATATTTAATATTAAAAATATAAATACAGAATTCCCTTATTTTACTGTTAAAACTACTTTAAAAACTACAAGCTTTCCATCTCTTCAAATGATAACCACCTTTATAGATATCTAATTCTTCTAAGAATTTTCCATTTTCAGAAATAATATTTAGTTTTTTCATATCTCTTAGATATTTCTTTACTCTACTCTCACTAATACCTAGTACTTCAGAAATATATAGGGAGTTAAGAGATTTTGAGGATACTATCGTGGTATATATTTTTAAAAATATGAAATCAGGAAGGGTTAATTTAGATATCTCATCCTTTATATTCTCATCAATAGTAAAGAAGTTAGGTACTTCAATATAAAATACGTTTATTTTACCAGTAGGAATACCAAATTCAAGATATGGAGTAGATAGGAATACCCTTATATTACTTTTATATAACAAGAAGTCATCTACTTTTCTATTATGTTTAGGAGATATAAATATCTTAACAAAATATGTATCTACCACTATTTCTACTACCCTACAATCCAACTTAAAATCTGTGGTTAAGAATCCTTGTAGATAAAGGAATTGTTCTTTAAATTTTGGTTGATTTTCAGGAGTGAGATGAGCTCTACGGAGAATTCCTTGAGGTATTTCTTCGGTAGAATATGCAAGGGATGTAATTTGTATCATTAAAGTATTGTAATACTTATAGAGGTAATTATAAAGATATTAAGTAATATCTTCTTTTAATAGTTCAACTAATTCCTCTAAATTATCCTTAACCTTTATTAAACAGTTTTCTTTACCAATACTCTCTAAATAGTTATACTCTGCTTGAAATATTACATCATCAAACCATAGAAAATCACTATTTAAATCTATTCCTTCTGTTTTAAGAGTATTCCATTTAGTATTTTTAATACCTTTTATCATTTCTAATATATCTTTATCTAATATCTCTTCTAAATGATATATAGCTATATCACTTTCTCCATGTTTAGTATGAGTACTTAACCAATATACTTCTCCATTAGATATATTAAATACAGTAGTAAGAAATTCTTTTAAATATGGCATAGGTTTATATTCTTTAGTATCTAAGAGGACTCCATCTATATCTAGGTAGATTTTCATATATATTCTTCTCCAAACAATATATCTAAGGATGATTTCTCTTTCATTGATCTTAATACACTCTCTTTCTTAATATCTTCTAAATATGGTGCTTTAGTTTTATCTTCACCTAATAAATCAGTTAAACAGTAATTAATAAATACAAGCTGTTCCCACCTAAAGTCAGCTACCTCTTCTTTCTTAATCTTTTTAAATAGCTCTTGTAACTTCATATATACATCCTTACTTCTCTCATTAGGATATTCATATAAATAATCTATTTCAGCTAATATATAATCCTGAATAATCACAGAGCAAGGAAGAAATTTTACTGAGTTACGATAAAAAGATATTACAAAATCAATATCAGTCTCATCTCTTAAAGCTTGAATATCAGAACGTATATAATCTTCTAAAATGAATTCCTCCTTTATATGAAACTGTTTTTTAAGAAACTTAAAATAATATTTTTCTTGATTCTTAACATTAATACCATATTCTTCTTCTAATTCATCTATCTCATATGAAGAAGATTCATAAGACATTAGTATTCCTAATATTAAAGATGAAGATAAACGAACCTTAGAATCTATCTCATAGAAAAACAAAGGATACAATTTCATCCCCTCTATTTTTACAATATCTACTTCTGAAAAGAATTTCTTTAATTCTTCGTATGTTAACCATTTAAAGTAACTCTCTTTTAGAAAATATTCCTCCTCTACATCTGGATATTTTTTTATAGCTTCTTTTACATTTCTTTTTGTTTGGGCAGTAGATATAAATGGAGTCTGTACTCTAAGAATTTCATCTTTACTTTTGTAAATCATATCTCCATTACCCCCTAGTTTACTTGCCTCTGTGTTATCTAATATATATTTGGATTCTTCTTTTGGATAGAATCCTACTAATTTTGTATTAATCATTTGTTTTAAATCTTCTGTTATTACTTTATCACTACACATAGAGGTAGAAAGTAATACGTTAACACCAACACCTTCACCTATTGAGATAACTGATGTTAAACTCTCTTCTCCTGAGTCTTCATGCATAATATCCGAGAACTCATCAACAACTATTAATATTCTAGGAAGTTTTCTTTCATTTACACTGTTATACTCCTCGATAGTATCCATACCTGTATCATGTCTAAGTATTCTATGTCTTCTTAATATTGTTTCCTTAAGAAGATCTTTAAAGGTAGATACTGCTTT
>JAVEVH010000054.1:0-4462 GCA_034005145.1 Candidatus Dojkabacteria bacterium
ATGGTGGGCGATACAAAAGAGTATAGAACTTAAATCTCCCCTAGTTTTAATATATAATTTATAATAATGATTATAGAAGAAGCAAAGGCGAGTCAAGCAAAAGAGATATCAGATTTAATAAAAGAATCTGTTCTTTTTGCTCATACAGGGATATATCCAGAGGACAAAGTAGAAAATGTTTTAACTATGTACAAACCTGAAGGTGTAGAAGGATATATGAAGGAAGGTAAATACTTTGTAGCTATAGAGGGAGGCAAGATAATAGGATGCATATTAATTATCAAAGAGGAGATGAGCTCTCTCTATGTATTACCTGAACATATACATAAAGGTATTGGTACAAAACTTTCACAAAAGGCAGAAGCAGATATTAAAGAGAATAATTACCCACACGTCTGGATATGGTCTAGTCTCACTGCGGTAGACTTTTATAAATCAAGAGGATATAAGCAGGAGTCGGACATTACGGATAAAAAGGGAAACACTTGGTATATAGGGATGAAGAAGGTCTTCGGTTAACGGTATGGAACTTAAATCTTGCTAGTCGTAACACTTGAATAGAAAAAACTAGCTAAGGGAGGAAAGTATTTCGTTCACAATATCTCCAGGATCTTGAGTAGAGTCTATTGGCTCTGCTCCGTGTTTAATCATTTCTTTTTCAAATACATCGTGCCATTCAAAGACTCCTTCTATTGTCTCTGCATTTGCGGTTGTCCTTCTGTTGAGCATTCGTGTACGTAGTTCATCTTGGTTTGCAGTTAGTAAGAATACTTTGTCAAAGAGATCTAAATCATTTGTTTGGTTTGAGGTTATTCCGCAAAGAAAAACATCTTTTTCTTTGTAGGCATCTAGTAATTTTTTTAACTCTTCTCTATCCCAATTCCATGAGTGGTGTCTATACCATTCTGCATCTTCTTTAGTATTGGAGGGTACTACTTCACCGATAGCGTCGTTGTACCAGTTTGCGAGACCAGGGGCATGGTCAGAGTCTACAAAAGCATATCCTTTTTCTTGTAATAGTTTCCCGATTGTAGTTTTTCCTGACCCAGGAGTTCCTGTTATGAAATATCTCATTTAGATTTGTATTCTTATTTTATTTTTCATTATAACAAATCAAATGGTGGGAGATACTAAATAGCATGGAACTTGGGAGTCCTATTTCGTTAATTCTGATGATATAATCCTTCTATGGTAGATATTAAATATACTCAAAACTTATATATAAACGAAGAAAATCTAAAAAGAATTATAGATGCTATTAAATTACATAGCTCTGACACTGTAATTGATATAGGAGCTGGTAAAGGTGTTATAACAGAAGAACTAGCAAAACATTGTGACGATGTAATAGCATATGAGTTAGATTCTAAATATCACGGAATGTTAGAAGGGCTCTTTAAAGATAATCCTAATGTACTTTTAAAGAATGAAGACTTTCTTCCCTCTACCCTACCTAATAAAGAATACAAAGTATTTGCAAATATACCATTCTCGTTAACCTCAGATATTATTAATAAAATTACAGATGTTGACTCAAAACTTGTAGAAGCGTATCTCTTTGTACAAAAGGAATCAGCAGAAAGGTATATTGGTAGACCAAAGAATACACAAATATCTGCTATCCTATCTTCAATATATGATTTAAATGTTACCGAGACTTTTGATAGACGAGATTTTAATCCAACACCCAATGTAGATATTGTTCTACTTAGTATTACAAAGAAAAATAATCCTGAAATAGAGTTTAAATTATATAGAGATTATATTACATATATTTTTAATCAGATGAATGGGAGTGTTTTAGATACATTTAAAAAACTTTTTACATTTGATCAATTGAAATATATAAAGAAGTATTTATCAGAGCATGGTTATATTAAACCAACCGATATATCTTCTGAATATTATTTAGAAATATTCCAATATTTTGAGATGAATGGTGTGGATTATAGAAAGAGAGTTGATGGGTACTATACAAAACACATAAATCAGCATTTAAGAAGAGATAAAGTAAATAGGACAAGGATATAGATTTAATGGTGGGCGATATTAAAAAGCATGGAACTTAAAAATATAATGACTTTAGTGATAGAATTAAAATAGAATATATTTAGTAAATTGTTATCTCGGAAATCCTAGTATGACGAATTTAAGAGAAAAAATTATTGAATTGGGAGGTAAGTTTCAAAGAGAGAAATTAAATAATGGGAATGCTTTTGAATATGTTGTGTTTGATAATCCTGATGAGTTTATTACTTTTTCTGTAAATAATGGTTATGTGTTACATGGTACTACTAGAAAGTTAGAAGAACTCGTACCTCAACAAGCAAATGATTCTTCTAAGGAATTTGGAAATGCTTTTGCTGTATACCTAACTTCTAATCCAATTGTTGCAAAATTTTGTGCATTAGTAAGTGGTGCTGATGTTGGTCCAAGACGAGATTCAAAGAAAACTAATATAGATTCAGATGGAGTATTTACATATACAGATACATTCTTTGGTGTTGGTAAACCAGAAAACATTCAGAAAGAAGGATATATTTATATCTTTCCCAATACTGTTGTGGATGATACTGAAGGTCTTGAACATATAGCAAAAAAAAGGATTAAACCAGATCTAATGATCCAAATAAAAGAAAGAGATTGGGATAAAAAGAATTTTCCTATTGAGAAGATATAATGGTGGGCGATACAAAAGAGTATGGAACTTAGAAATAGATCTTATCTTTTTCTTTATTTATAAAACTGCGGATTCTAAATATTTGAATTTTTTATTGGTAGCATCAACACTTGTTTCTAATCCAATAAGCATTGGTATCTGAACCATCTTATGTCCAAAATCAACTTCTGCTAATATTGGGAACGAGTAATCTTTCAATATAGAAAGTACAATTTCTTTATGTGTTGGTTCCACCAAATCTCCTTGTGCAGTATCTTTAATATCAACCAGTTTTCCAACAATCATTCCTGAAATAACATCAAACAGTCCAAGATATTTAAGATGTGTTAATACTCTCTCAATTCTATATGAAGGAGAATTATCTATTTCCCAAAAGAAAATACATCCTTGAAGATCTTCTAACTTAGGAAAGTATGGAGTTCCAATTAATGAATCTAACATACTTAGATTCCCACCAAAGAGTTTCCCTTGAGTTTGTCCTTCTTTCCAGGTTTCCCATTCTGTTAGTGGTTCTATTTGTTCTAGTAGCTCTGTATTTGTTAATACCTGTTTAAAATAGTTAGCACCCTTGTTTTTTATTTTCTCATCAGATATCTGCCAGTAGTTACCAAGTTCATATGTTAGTAATCCCATATGGAATCCTACTAATCCAATTTTTGTATATAAGGCTGAGTGAATATTGGTTATATTACTAAATCCTATAAAAGGTTTAGGGTTTTTAGCAATTAAATCATAATCAAAATATTCAAGTATTGAAATGCAATCATTTCCACCATCATGTGCAATAATGGCTTTTATCTCAGGATCATTATACATACTGTTAATATCATCTGCCCGCTGTTTGGGAGTACCTGCTCTCCACCACTCTCTCGCTTTCAGATTGACAGATTCCTTAATTTTAAAACCCATTCTTTCTATTTCAGTTTTTCCTTTGAGGTATGATTGGAAGTATTCTTGTTGATCATTAGAAGGGAATGGATAAGCTGGTGCAACGACCCCAATAGTATCTCCATTTCTTAGCGCAAAGGGTTTGATTGTTTTCATAGGGATATTATACAAGAAATCTGAGTGGTGGGCGATACAAAAGAGTATGGAACTTAAAAAGTATATTTCATTAATTAATTATATCTAGAAATTACCCCACTCACCAATTCTTTTAGAAAAGCCAATTAATACAGAAACTTTCTCAGGAAGTATTTCCTTGTTTAAAGCATATACGGTTAATCTTAAATGCCCTTCTAAAACAACATAACTTGTTCCGTCTGAGACAATAATTATCTCATCAAACGATTTGTTCTTTTTGAAATCTTCAGAAGCTTCTAGGAAATTATCATAAGACACATTAAATACTTCTTCGTTTTTTCTAATCTTTTCAACAGAATCTTTAGGTAATCTTGAACCGTTTGTTAATTCAATCCAATAATCATAATTGATATATTTAACATCATTAACTAAGGAACTTGATGGATATTCAGCTCTATACCATTGAATGTCATCTGGTAAACCTTCAAATAATCCTTTTCTTGATATGTAATTTCTTGTTTCTTCTAAAATATCTTTACGGAGTTTATTCTCATTGTGGTTGGTAATATCTGGATGAAGAATAATATCTTTAGTCGTGTTTAATTTCTTTATAGCATTTAAAATATCTGGTGAGAATCTTTTTGATTTGATTTCTCCTTTAAGAAATACAGATATTACTTCATCTTCTGAAATAGGTTTAAGATTTAATTTGGATATATCCATAAGAAAGTATACAAGAAATCTGAGTGGTGGGCGATA
>JAVEVH010000055.1:0-4308 GCA_034005145.1 Candidatus Dojkabacteria bacterium
CCCATTGGCATGGACACTGTTAACATTCGCATGTGTCATTGTTAATACCTTTGTACCCTCATTAAATGTTATACCAGCAATACCATGAGATTCGTTGTACCCATCGGTTACATTAAAAACATTAACTCCATTTACATCTAAACTTTGTAATGGTGCTTCAAGTGCGATAATAGAACTAATCGGAGCAATAAGTATTAGGAGAGTAATAAATAGCGATGATATCATTCTGAGACTAGCAAGATATTTATAATTCATTCAATATAGAACGTTAATTTATACTAGTATGAATTTATTACTTAGGTTAAAATATGTCAACACAGTATGGATCGAAAAAATATAAAAATTAAAAGATTCTTTGTTGTCATATTTATCATAGGCGTTGTCTTATCTGTGGTTTCAATTTCTTTTTGGTATATGGACAGTGTTAGGTTAAAAAAAGAATTAGATACCATTAATGGAATTGTCGAATTGAAGGAAAGTGATTCTGATGATGTAGATTCTTTAGTAAATCATCCACTTGAAGATGACAATTTATATTGGAAGTATATTAAGACACCTTTATTAGAAGTAGATTTGTCAGATTTAAAGGATATAAATTCTGAGACAATGGGTTGGATTCAAGTATTGGGTACTAATATTAACTATCCTTTCGTTCAGCACAATGATAACGACTACTATTTAAACCATTCCTTCAAAAGAGAAAGAAACAGTGCTGGTTGGGTTTTTTTAGATTCAAGAAATAATATTGACAATCTTGATAAAAATACAATTATTTATGCTCATGGGAGAATTGATTCTATTATGTTTGGAACTTTAAAAAATATTACTAAAAGTTCTTGGTATGAGAATAAAGATAACCATCTTATCAGAATGTCAACAGAATCAAATAATACTTTATGGCAAGTATTTTCTGTCTATCATATTAAGACGACTAGTGATTATATTGTTAATAATTTTAGAAATGATAGTACTTATGAGAACTTCCTTAAATTTATTAAGGAAAGAAGTGTTTATAAGTTTGATGTTGATCTAAATTCTCGTGATAATATTCTTACTCTTTCTACTTGCTATTCCAAATCGGAGAGGGTGGTAATGCATGCGAAATTAATTAAACAGGAAAACAAGAAATAGAGATATTTCTGTACTTATTGTTTACTATGCCTAAGAATTCTCATTAATTTTGAATACCACGAATAACAAACTTTCTCTTTTTTTATACTACCTCTTTTGCCTCATTTTCATTTTACATAGGTACCAGGCGTGTATATCCCGCCATTATTAAATATCCATAGAACTTCTAATATTAAGGTATACCCTACCGTGATCTCTCGTAAAGCTAACCTTAACAGAATACCCATCCTCTTCCCAACTCATTAAGTGATTTTCTAAATCGTACTTATATTCGGTTTTCTCTTTATACTTCTCTTCGTACTTCTCTATCAATACAGAGAATTCATCAACATCATCTTCCCCATCTTTATTCTGATCTCCACTATCAATAACTGTAAAATACTTTGTATATTCTATTTGTCCCCCTAATTGATTAAGTAATCCATACGAATTCTCATGCTCTATAAACATACTATCCTCTTCGAATAGGCTGGGGAATGGATCAAAATACATATTACCCTCTGTAAACTCTTCGTTAGGTAAATATACCTGAATATATGCAGTATCATTAGAATCATAATGTGCAGCTGTAACCCTATATTTACCAATATTTCCCTTAACCATATCAGGAGAGGGATATTCCTCTACAATCTCCTCATCGAAAAGATTTTTATAATACTCAAGAAATTCTGATTGAGAAGATTCTGTATAAAAGACAACATTGTAGTAGCTAAAATTCTTATCCCCAAAAGTAGAAATATTTATTGGGTCGAAGTTAATATAATACTTATTAGAACTAACCTCTCTTAACTTGTATAACGGGACTTCTTTAATAGGATATCCCTCTAAAAGAAAAGCATTTTCATTTTGACTCTCTTGAGTGTTACTAATATTACTCCCCTCTTTATTAAAAAGAAGAGATTTCTTTTCTAAAAGGAAAATTGTCAAAGTAATTAAAACAAAAGCTAGGAGCAGATATGGTATATATTTTTTCTGCATATTATATACAATCAAATTATTCGCCATTATATCAAAGTAGTAATCAAAATACTGTATACTTAACATATTAATATTTGATTTATTCAATAAATGTTTAAATATATCTCTTTGTATTTCCTCACCTTTATCTTCTTCCTAGCTATAGATTTCGTCTGGTTAAACTTCATCGCTAAAGATCTATATCAGAAAGAAATAGGTACTCTACTTTTAAAAAACCCTAACCTACTCCCTGCCTTAATCTTTTACTTACTCTTTGTATTAGCAATAGTAGTAATACTAGTAGTACCAGGTATTAAAGAGGGAGACTTAGTTAAGACCTTAATCTTTGCAGCCCTATTTGGATTAACTACATACGCTACATATGATTTAACTAACTTAGCTACACTTAATGGTTGGAGTATAAAGATAACTATAATTGATTTAATATGGGGGACATCGATATCAACCATAACAGCATTGGTAGGATTCTATATAGGAAGTAAAATAATATAGAATATAAATATGGAAGAAAATAAAAAAAGCTTTGGATATACACTTGCAATTACACTAGGAACCATAGTGATTGGTCTCATTAGCTATATCCTCTATACAGAAAATCTCTATAAAATAAAAGATGCTCCAAGGTGTGAATATAATGGTTGGGCATATGCCGATAAAGAGACATATGAATCAGCGGATGGATGTAATGTATGTTTCTGTCATACAGGAGAAACAGTATGTACACAAAACGAATGTGAAGGCCCTGAATTATGCGATGATGGAACCACTTGTCCAAGAGATTCGGTATTGGAATCTCCCCTCCCCTAAGGTAATATATAATAATAATTTGTTAGGAATCTTTCATATGGACAATATTAATCCTCCAATTATGGAGAGCCCAATAGAAAGTATTACCCCAATAAAACCTCCAGAGAAAAAACAGCCTCCTGTACTTACAATAATACTCTTTCTAGTCTTAGTTGTTACATTAATCTTCCTCTATCTGCTCTTCTTTACCAAAGTATTGGATAATGTAAAAATCTTGAATCCACAAGATGAGAACTCACAAGAGCAAGAAGATCCAAATGAACAGGGAGATGAAACTCCTGACTTTGTTGCTTACGATGGAGAGACCTTTACTGCGCATCTACCCACTCAGTGGAGTATTTCTGATTGGAGTATAGAAGAATACTACAATGGAGCTGGTACAGATATGCTTACTGATGGGGAAACATTTACAGGATTAACAGGTTTCAAGATTTTTAAAAATGATGTAGAAATGTTCTATCTAAAAGCAATATATGGGATAGGGTTTGCAGGATGTCCTAATTATGCAAGGTTTGCTGATGAAAGTACCACATATTACAACCAGATAGTGGCAGACAACCAAATTAGTGGTACACAAGTAAATATTGATGACTTTACAGCAGCAGAGTATTCAGAATTTGAGTGGCTAGGAAAAACTTTCAGAAGAGTAGAAAGAGAATATAACTATGATACCGTGGATGGGAATAACTACTTTGAACCCTCATGTGTACCTACATTAGTAACCTTTGATGGGTTGGAATTTCAACCTGCAACAGGACCAGCAGCAACTTCTTACGACTACGGACCAACGGAAGATGCTACTCTGGAGGATTTAGAAGAAATAGACTTAATACTAGAAAGTATGGAGCTTTCTAATTGACACTTAAGATATAGCTCTGTATATTTTATATATATCTAAATTTAATATTTTTCTTTATGAAAGTAAGAAAATATGAAGGATTCTCCCTTATCGAGATCCTAGTAGTAGTAGCCCTAATCATAATCTTAGCTACTATAACAATCGTTGCAATTAACCCTGCAAAGAACTTCAGAGATACAAGGAATGCACAAAGAAGTGCAGATGTATCTCAGATTCTAAATGCAATAACTCAGTATACTTCTGAGGAAGGTAATGCAATTGAAGATTTCGGAACTATTACAAACTGTACACTAGGAACAAGTGATATTGGTACTGATACAGGTAATATTAATCTCACAACAATACTTGTAGATGAATATATCGTAGAAATACCTATGGATCCAAGTAATGGAACAGAGGAAGATTCTGGATATGACATCTGTGTAACCGATACAGGTAGAGTACAGATTGATGCTCCAGGAGCAGAAGATGGAAAAGTAATTAGTGTAAAAAGATAAGTAGTAGAAATTTAAAATATATTTAGAACCAGATAG
>JAVEVH010000056.1:0-1612 GCA_034005145.1 Candidatus Dojkabacteria bacterium
TTAGGTGCTGCAAATCCTATTACTCTCATTAACATTCTTAATGCCCAACTCTGTTTTTCTATTGGCATCCTTGTATCAAATGCACTTACTTTTACTCCTTTTAGAGATTCATTAGGAATTCTTTTAAGAAAATCTCCTGTAGTTGGTTTAGGTTGTCCTCCATGCGTAGGGGATCCTACGATTAGTAGTTCTATTCCTTCTAGATCAGACGTTGTTGTTCTTTCTACGGGTAATATCTTTTTATTAGAATATGTTATTCCTTTATATATTACTTCCGCTATTTCCTTAGTATTCCCATAAAGGGAATCATATATTATTAATGTTTTCATATCTGTATATGTATTAATTTTCTTTATCTACTATATCATATACAATTTTTGATAATTCTGTAATACTCTTTGCTAATGTATCTAAATTAGTACCTCTTGTCATTATACAAAGTAAGTAAGGTTTTTGCGGGTAGTAAATAATTCCACAATCATGTAACTGAGAGTGATACTGTTCTCCTAAGATCTCTCTTTCTCCAAACTTATGAGCAATCTTTATCTTTTTGGGTACACTACTTCTTATCCCTTTTTCGTATGATGTCTCTGAGAGGAGTTTTAATGCTTTAGTAGACATATCTTTGTTTAGATATGAAGCATTGTAAAGTATTCTAAAAAAGGATGCATACTCTTTTACAGTCATTACATTTGTTTGTGTATCTTGGTATGGGTTTGTAATACCTAAATCTTTAAATATCTCACTTTCACTTGTTTTAGGTAGGAATTCTAAGATGTCTGCTAATACAGTATTATCAGAATATTTAATCAATTGGGTAATTAATTCATCTAAGGTATACTCTTTGCCAGACTCTAGAGAATATTCAGGTAAGATATTCTGTTGGAGGGTTTCTTGGGATTGAAATACTATCTTTTGATTAAGGAACTCAGAATCCTGTTCCCCCATCTTATACATAGCTAACATAACGGGTACCTTTAGAAGACTTGCAGGTGCAAATCTTTCATCTTCTTGAATTCCTATCCATCCACCAGAGTTTAAATCTTTGTAATATACAGAGATATGGGATATTTCACTGTCATTTTTCTTACCTATATACTCTTCTAACTTATGTTGAATATTTAATTGATCTTTATTATTAGTAGATTCTACACTCTCAAAATCTATTAACGGATTAATATATTCATATGAGTTATCCCTTATTTGATTAAATTGAGGTTCATCTGAGGGAAAGAGAGATCTTATTCCTATTCCAATTCCTATCCCTATTACAAAGAATACTAATATTAGAATATATGTGAGGCTTTTCTCGATATTGTTTTTCTTCTCTTTCTTCATAGATATAGATTTTATACTTAGTAGAGATATTGTCAAATATCTATTAAAAAGAGAAAAAGGTCGGGATATTAAATATGGGATTAATGTATAAACATTAATATTAGCCCATATCCTCCGACCTTTTTACACTCTAAAAATATTCAAAAGTTTTTACCAGTATGTAAGGTCCCAATCTTCCCAATATGGAAGTTCCAAGATTGCTTCAATGGCAATTATACCTAAGTAAGATATTGTTATTAAAGAATAGGTTATCGCTCTTATATCGTTAGAGATA
>JAVEVH010000056.1:1712-4281 GCA_034005145.1 Candidatus Dojkabacteria bacterium
TTTTTACCAGTATGTAAGGTCCCAATCTTCCCAATATGGAAGTTCCAAGATTGCTTCAATGGCAATTATACCTAAGTAAGATATTGTTATTAAAGAATAGGTTATCGCTCTTATATCGTTAGAGATATTTTCTGCTGCTAACAAAGAGATTACAAAGAATCCCACTATTCCTGTAAGGACATATACTATGGTTCTTTTATTTCTTTCAACCTCCTTGTCTATTTGTAAAATTACATAGGTACAAAAGACTGCTATAAAGAGCATTGCTAAATTTAAGATTATCATTCCTTATCTCCTTTCTATGAACTTTTTTTGATTCCGAACGTTTCTTTTCTTTCGAAAAGAAAATTTCTGATGAATTTGGAAGAGTATTACTCCGAAATATATCAGAAGGACTACAATGTGCACGCTATTCCTATCCTCCACTGGTAGTAAATTCAGTAATATAAACTGGGTTATTACAGTAGAGAAAGCAATAACGGTTGAGAGTATAAACATACCCTCTTTAGTATCAAATCTAACATTTAGTAGTATTATTAACACAGTAAATACTACTGATGCTAAGATCATTAAAAGATCTAATGTATACACCTGTTCCTCCTTTCATCTCTTTCTCTTTCTTCTATTGAAACACATTTTACAATAGAAGTTACAAACAGAAAAAAGACAACTGTTGATATTGCAATTATTAAATTCCTTTGTGTTAAATTTGTATTATCATTTGTTATTATAAATAGGGCCCCTATAAGTAAAATGGAACTTACTAATAAAGGAAAGATACTTCTCTTCCGATTGTTATTTATTAAAAATACAAATCTGTTAAAAATAACTATCGTAGAGATTATACAAAACAGTAAGAAAAACCAATCCAAAGTCTTCATTTCCACTCCTCCTTTTGAATATTTATTTTTTAAAGTGCTATACATAAATCTAAAGGGTAATCCCTCATAGATACTACTAATTAGTAGTTTTTATGTATGCTGATTATATTACAAAAGGGATATATATACTATGGGAATGACATATTTATACAGTGAGGGTATAATTTTGAGATAATATTTTTTAAATACTCAAATATGGAAATAGAAAATATAGGATTAGTTGATTTATCAAAAGCCCAGGAACTAGAGGTTGCTACTAGGTTATTTCCTCAACCAAGTACAATGGAGATGGTAATATCCTAATACAAGAGATGAAAATTAATGGTAAGCTTAGTCCGGATATTGCGTTAATAGATGCCTCTGTAAATACTCCTGTTCAACATTATGAAGGGGAGAGTAAGATAACGGATATCTTTTACTCTACAACAGATAATAAACCTGTAGGAGTTATTCTAATGTCTCCTGAGGGTGAGATCTCTTTGAAGGTATACAATCCTAAGACTGATGGTGGTCAGAGAGGTTTTTGTGTAACTAAGGGTTGGAGTATGCAAACAGTTATTCCAGAGGGTACAACATTAAGATTCTTTGATTATCACTCTCCTAAGGGATATACACAACCAGAAGGGGATAAGATGTATGGGGAAACGGTAGTATCTACTGTTACAGATGAAAAGGTATTAGAGAAATTTAAAAAAGCAGAGGATGAATTACTTAGTTATATGAAAAATCTTTAGAGAGATTATCCTTATTCAACAATACTATTATACGCTTCTATAGCCTTATTTTCACTTATACCAAATTTTCCTAAATGATTAATTACTTTCTGTTTCCTATTATAATTACCTGCAAATCCTGATATATCCTCAGAGAGATTACAGTATTTATATAGTTTTTTCCAAACCTCAACCCTTGATATAAATTTATTTACTGAGTGACTGGTACATTCCCATATCTCTTGATTTAATCCTAATCTCCAATACATCCATAGTTGTAAGAAGTGTAAGAGGTCTTCCCACTCTTCTTTAATTCCTTTAACATTCCATTTTAATATCTCTTCTAATACTTCTATTAGTTCTCCTGTTACTCCTGATTTTGAAAAGAAGTGTACTCTTTCTCCAGAGGTATATTTTTTTATATATTCACTTACTTTCATACTATTTATTATTTCTTATATTTTAATAATTGGAATAACCCTTTCTCAGGTTTATATACTTTATTAGGATATTTCTCTATTAATTTCCATATACATCCATTAATTGTTTTAGGATGTAATGTAGGATTAGATTTTTGAATTTGAGATATTAATTCTGACCAATGTAAACCACTAGGATTCTTATCTAGTAATTCAAATATATTATTATATATCTGTCCTGTGATAGTTTCTTTCTTCATGTATTATTGATTATACAAAAGAAAAGAGGAGAGGGTAATACAAACTCCCCGTATATGACATATTCCTGAACCTAAAGTTTGAAGTAAGTAGTGATTTAAAGAGAGCAAATTCGTTACTAAATTTTAATGTATAATTACGTAATGAATGGTCCTGTTATTAATAAAAAAAAGATTTTAAGAGAGTTAAGTAATATTGGAATTAAAGAAGAGAATTTACTTTCTGTATACCTATTTGGTTCTAATTATTGGGGTTATGCTAATGAAAAAAGTGATATTGACCTATATGTGATAGTCAA
>JAVEVH010000057.1:0-4276 GCA_034005145.1 Candidatus Dojkabacteria bacterium
CTAGGATTTTTTTAATAGGGTGTATGATTGAAAAAATAAGCTCTCCATTCTCTTTCAACAAATGGCTGGTATTAGATAGGAATTTTTTATAACTTGGTAAATAATGTGCAACAAAACCAGCATACGCAATATCAAAGGTATCCTCAATAGAGAAAGTCTCTGCATCACCAATATAAAAAGGTATATGAGGATACTTTTCTTTTGCAATATTTATAAGCTCTTCTGACATATCAAAACCAACAACTTCTGCACCCTTCTCATAGAACATATTTGCCTCTGCTCCATCACCACATCCTATACATAAAATTCTCTTATTTTTTACATTCCCCATTAAATCTATTATTGCCGGTTTCTCAATATGTGTATGAGTATAATTTGTTAAGGAATATTTACTTGTCCAGTTTTTCGCATTCCTATTGTAGGATTCTTTAATCTTTTGCTTAGAGTTCATTTCTCCTCATTTATATTTTATTTATGATTAAGTATATATGGTTCTTAAGTTTCAAGCTATTACATCACACCATTTCCAATTGTAAAAATTTTTTGTTTAATATATATTAAATAAATAAGTTAAACAGTATTTCTATGGATCTAATGAAATACATAATAGCAGCAGGTCTAAGCTTAATAGTAAGTATAGCTGCTATGATAATGGGTAATTTCCTCTCAGGAATATTAATATTTGTATTACTCTTTGGAGGATATATTCTTTTTAATGTAGTAAAAGGGATAGAGAAAGAAACTCCTCAAAAGAATCAACCTACTAATAATCAAGAGTAATATTTATGTAAGTCTATCTAAAATATCTTCTGTACTTCTTCCTTTATCTCTCTCTTCTTTCTGACCAATTATTTCAGCAATTTTAAAGGCATTACTCATATTTTTCAAAGTAGAAGCAAATGGACCTTGTTCACTAAAATTATAATCAGCTAAGCTTTGGGGAAAGATATCTAACTGTGCAAGAATATTTCTCTTACCATTATCAAGCGGTATTTTTACAAGGTCACTACAAAACTCTTTAGAGTGAGTATCTTTAAGTATTTTTCTTGCTCTGTCAATTATAATTTCAAGCTGTTGTAAATCAGGTTTAAAGTATTCGTCATCAAATTGTGCAGTATCCATATTTAGAGTGGTTTTAATATATCCCTCTTTGGAGAATATTACTGCTTGATATGGAGATCCCTGTATACCCTTTGCTACAAATCCTCTTTCGTGATGTTGTATAGAGGAAAGGAACCCTTCAGGGTCATTCAATATATAATTCCTGTTCATTGATATAAACTCTTTTTTGTATAAAGTAACCTTTGAGCCATCTGATAATACTATCTGTTCGAATGCATGGGGGAATTTCTCCTGTAACCCTTCCGCTATCTCTAAATTCTTTCTTTCTGTTTCTGTCCCATATTTATATACTTCCTTTAGCTCTACTTCCCTATTTCTCATATCATTCTCCATTGTTGCTAGCTCTTGTGCAGATGCGACATCTGCAACTCTAGATACATCTTCTCCTGTTGTAGGGTTATTCTCTATTTCATAAAAGTTATCACTCATTATTCTAAATCAAAAATTTTATATATAAATATCTAATCATTTAATATGAATGTAGTCAATTGAAAAAGGTAAGTAGTTGGTATATATTGATTTTTAAGGACAATTAGCTCAGTTGGTTAGAGCACTACATTCACATTGTAGGGGTCAGTAGTTCGAGTCTACTATTGTCCATATATATTCCTAGTGATATATTTTAATATTAATTTGTTATTTGTATATTAAAAATGATAGAGGGAATAGAACAGGTAGATGGTGGTAATAAGCCAAATATTTCAGAGGTAGAGAGTAGAACCTCAAGTGGTAGTGGAGAGTCTGGTAGAGAGAAGATTCTAAATGTTGTCTTATTGATAATGGTGTTTGTACTACTAGGTTTGTTTGCATACCTTTTTTTTACAGATAGATTGGTTGTAGGGGTAGAGAACCCATTATCTAAGGGTGAAACTCAAACCCCTATTGATGAGCAACAAGAGGTTGTTAATGTTGATAAAACGGGTGAATTCCATCTTACAATGGGATATCCTTCAGAGTATTTACCACCATATCGTGTATGTTTTAGTGATGTTACAGACATATCTAAAGTATACTGCTTTGTAAATAACGGTTCAGAGGAAAGCTCTTCTGAGTATAAAAATACCGTAGTAGAGGGAGTAGGATTATTACCTGTAGGAGAGTATACAATGGAGTATAAACTACTTGAGGATGTTGACCACTATATATGGAATCCATGTATTAAAGCACTAAATGGTGGAGAGGTTACAGATGAGAGTGTATGTTCAGATTTCTACAGTAAATTAGAACAGTCATATTTATCTCAAAATGGTTTAGATTTTAACAGTAGTTATGTAAATAGCTATGGTGGAGATCCAATAGTAATAAGTATTGAAGAAGATGAAAGAACTGAAATAGGAGATGTAGCATCTATGCCCTATTTTGATTTCTCATACTTGTTAGAAGAGTAATCTTACTTAACAGTACTTGTACAGAAAGGACACTTTTTAGCCTTGATATTAATATCTGACATACAGTAAGGACATGTCTTAGTAGTTTTAGCTACCTTCTTTTCCTCTCTCTCTGTTGCTTTCTTAATAGCTCTTACAATGAAATATAGTATTATTGCTGTAATGAAGAATGTAATAATGGAATTTAATACTAATCCATACTGTATTACTACTGCATCAGCACTGAGTGCCTCTTCTAATGAATCAAAACGATCTTTACCAAGAGTAATAAATAGTTTAGAAAAATCTAATTTAGCAGTTAGAAAACCAATAGGGGGGGTAAATACATTGTTTACTAGTGAGTCTACTAAATCTTTAAAAGCGACACCTATTACTACCCCTACTGCGAGTGTAATAGCGTCACCCTTCATAGCAAAATCTTTAAACCCCTGTATATCCTCTTTAATTCTTTCCTTTAGAGATTTTCCCATTATTAAATATATAAAAAATTAAGATAAAGAATACAAAGACACTAAGTATTCCATATATTATAACCTGATTTAAAAATGCATCATATAGATTCTCATTATTAATCCTAAACAGTACTACCTGTAATACAGAAAGAAATATTAAGAAGTAAATATGAATATATGAATCTTCTACAAGTAGAGATGTAATTACCATATAGGAGAGTGCGTATGCTGTCATAGCAATAGCGTATGGGACAATATAGCTCACTATCTCAATATACATTCCATCAAATACAATCTGCACTATCTCTTTAGAAAATATTAGGTAAAGTATGGATATTGTAATACCTGTTAATCCAGAAACTATTAATGATATTACTAATGTTTTTCTTCTTAATTTCTTTTTCGAGTTAGCCAATTTCGATATCATTAAACTCGCTATTGTTACAGACCCAAAATATACAATCTTACCAACTAATGCTAATGCTCCATATGATGCCCTTACCTCTGGATTTACTAATATTAAATCTATTGTAAAGGGAACATTTAAAAGTAAGAAGGTAGTAAATATTAAGGAGATATGTTTGTAATTTAGTTTTAACTGTTTAGTAGGTATCTCTTTTCCTCCTGTTTTTACTAAAGGAAGAATGAATATGAGGGAGAGTATTTGAGGTAGAGCAAACGCCAATATTATTACTTGCATATCTGTAGTCCAATATAGGGCTAAATACCCTATGGAGAATTTTAATAACGTTTCTAATAGTAATACCATATTAAAGGAGAGTATCTTTTCTATACCAAGCAAAAATCCCTTAGCAAGAGGGTTTACAATAGAAGCAAATACAACAAGTGTAAGAGGTAATATATATACCTTAGATATATTTGCTACATCCGCTATTAAATCACCAAAGAGAAAAAAGAGTAGTGATATTACTACCGCTATTCCTGTTAATTGTAATGTACTGTTTAATTTGAATTTCTTTAAATCATATTTCTTGTTAGTAGCTACCTTTTTAGTAATAGCTGTTTGTATAGCTATTGCTGGTATTTGTACTAGTGTAATTATTCCAATTGCTGCATTGTATATACCAAAATCTATGCTTTCTAAATTCCTTGCAAGGAAAATATTAAAGAGGTAGTTAAGAAAGTTAACTAAAACTCCTATAAATATAGTGATTAATATATTGTTAACAAATACTCTGTCTTTACTAATATGTTTACCGATATTCATAGCATATATATTAGATGTTGGATATAATAAGAATACGATAATTTAAAAAATTTTGCCATTATGGAAATCATCATTGCTTTAGTTGG
>JAVEVH010000009.1:0-8457 GCA_034005145.1 Candidatus Dojkabacteria bacterium
ATGAGTGTACGCCCCCCAACTATTTCTTTCTCAATTCCAACTTATGCTTCTCATATTCCAGATATTTCTTTACTCCTACAAACTCTTTAAGTAGAGAAGATTCAGACTTACTATTTGGAATTAGAATGCTCTTCAATTTATCCTCTTTTAAAAGAAATTTATGTAAACAGTAAAAATCTCCATCCCCTGATACAATAACCGCTTTGTCAAAATTGTCATACTCTATCCTGCAACAATGTAAAACCAGATCAGCATCAATATTGCCTTTAAAATGCCCCCTTAAATCACATACCGTAGGTTTAAATATTAAGATATACCCATATCGTTTTAAATCTCTGTATAAAGGTTCGTTTTTCTTTATATATCCAATAAAGAGGAATGCTTTTTTAACATAGAATTTATGCCTAAGGAAGATTCTAAATCTCTTGTAATCAAGTTTCCACCCTTTGTATATAAGTTTGAACCTGCTATCCCTTCTCCTATAAATATCTTTGGAAGTACCAAGGTTTAAATTCTGTCCGTCTATAAATGCATAAACGATTTCTTTTTTGATATATTCTTTTTTCATTTTTTTGTATACACCCACAATCTGTAATATTCATCTAATACAATCAATCTCCTTAAATCTCTACTCTCTGATACTGTAATATATTTACCCTGTATACCACTGTATTTCCTCTCTCTTTTTAAATATTCATACTCTCTAAACACATCCCCCTTAATATCAATTAAATATCTCTTCTGCTCTAAAAAAGAGTAAGCAGTATTTAGGATAATGTAATCCCTAGTACAAACCAAAGGAACTACAGTAGGAAATACATCCCTACTGTAAAGTAAGTTACCCCTAATATCATACAAATACACAGAACTACTAAACTCCTCCATACTCTCTATCAACCTATGCTCATACTTACAATATACAAACCCTGCATCATAACCATATATACACTCACTACAAGTATCAATCTCGCTCATATCCCTTGTTAGAGTATTGTATATCTGTGTATACCCATATGAGCAAAGTAATACATTAATATCATCTACCCAATATATATATTTAGGAATATGAGAGGTATTGATAACATATTGTTTTGTATATACCTCCTCTTTAGGAAACATTAAAAGAAGTATGTAAAGTAATATATCTTTAAACATATTAAAAAACTAAAAATTAGGATGAGGATTCTCACCAGTAAGCCTACCCGGATACACTCTGTAATTTAAAGTAGGAACAAAATTCCAATCAGCATTAATATATTTAACAGGATTAACATGAGAAGAAGACAACCTACCGTTTCTCGTTTCAAAATGTAAATGATACCCTAAACTCTGACAATTCCATTTACCCGTATTACCACTAATACCAATCAAAGAACCAACCTTAACCTTACTACCAATCCTTACACTGTATGAATCTAAATGAAAGTAAGTAGAATGCATACCATTGGAATGTTTAACAATTACATACTTACCACCCTGATTACACTCACCCCCATATCTGTCATACCCAACACTAACTACAGTACCATCTCCAATACTAATTACCCTCTTTAAATATGCTCCAAAATCTATACCCTTGTGAGGGCATTGATATGTAGTACATCCATACCATTGGTTTACACCAATATATTTCTCAAAAGGAAAAGAGAACGGTTTCTTAGACCTAGCTTTCTCTAACTTAGGTAAACTTACTCTCTTGTGTAAATTAGATATTACATCTATCCACTCCTTACCCTTAACGTAGGAAGAAACCTCTAAAGCAAGTTTTATATCTTTCCCATATACATCTTTTTTAAAAATATTTCTAACAAAAAAGGAACTACCCCCAAAACCCCAGTTACTGCTTTGTACAGATATACCATCTACCTGTATATACCCAATATATCTCAAAGGAAGTATACCTTCATATGAATCTACTAATATCTTCTTACACTCAAACCAAGTGAGAGGATCTGATACAGAAAACCTCTTACACTCATATACCTTTACAGTAGCAGGAATACTCTCTAAATATGTACCACTTAAATCCAATGATAGGTAATCTCCCCAATCTAAATACTCTACCTTAGATATTTTAATACCTAAATTACAGTAAAAAGAAACATCTGTATCCTTACTACCCCTAAACAGATATATATTACAAATATCTTGCTTAACATCAGTACTCTCCCCAAGTACACTCTCATTACTACTTACAACAATATCCCTCAGATCAATACCCTTAGAGAAAACATATCTTTCCTCTTTAACAACTACCTCTACCTCAGGCTCAATCTCTTCCTCTTGCACAGGAGGTAGTTCATCTTCCTCCTCCTCATCTTCAGGAAACCATACCTCATCACTCTCTCCTACATACTCATGCTCTAAATTAATATATATCTGTCCCCAATATTCATATCCATATATATCTGTATTAGGGATGTAATATTTAACTTTTACAAAATATAGATCTGTATCCCTAAAAGTTATCGTAGTCTGATATATATCTACGGGCTCACTTACAAAATATACCTGTGTAAACTCTCTATCCGTATATATCTCTACAATATATTCATACTCATCCCCCATTGGTGTCCATGTAAATGATACATCTCTGCTCTCCCAACCCATATTTAATGCTAAAAGGGGTATTAAAAATATATTGGCTAACATACATATATTTTAGAGAGTAAATATTAAAAAATATTTAAATATGTTTAGTTCAGAAGTATTGAGAAAAAGAAAAAGAGGCATTCCCGCGGTAAACAAGGTTAACCTTTGGTAGTCCTCTCATCGTAATATCAAATTATACACCTTCTTGTACCTCACAGTAAACATTGTGTATGCTCTAAGATATTTGTAGTATCTTGAAATATTGATATAATCGAAAGCGATGATCAAAATATTAGAAAGTCTGTTTGACTCTAACGAAAAACAGATTAAAAAAATTCAAAAGATAGTAGAAAACATTAATTCCTTCGAAGAGGATATTAGTAAGCTTACTGATACACAGCTAAGAGAAAAGACTGAGTATTTTAGAAAATTACTAAATGTAGACTTAGAGACATGTAGAACAGACTTTCATAAATACAACAAAGTAGAATTACAAAAGGTATTAGATGAAGAAAAAAGTAGACTAGTAGAAATATTACCAGAAGCATTTGCAGTAGTAAGAGAAGCATCAAACAGGGTGGCTAATCATAGGCACTTTGATGTACAGGTAATGGCAGGATATGTACTCTTTGATAACAAAATAGCTGAGCTATTCACTGGTGAAGGAAAAACATTAGCAGCTAATCTACCTTTGTATCTCTATGCACTAACAGGAAGAGGAGCACACTTAGTTACTGTAAATGATTACCTTGCTAAAAGAGATGCAGAATGGACAGGACATATACTTAATAGCTTAGGTATGACAGTTGCAGCTATCAACTCTGGTACACAGTACAGATATATTACAGATGAAGAAGCTATTAAACTAAAAGGAAAGGAAGGGAAGGAATTAATAGCGGAAAGAGAGAAAAAAGCGAAGGCTGCTGGAAGACTTAAATATGACCATATGAGTGGGGTTAATCTCATTGAATGTAGTAAAAAAGAAGCATATGACTGTGATGTGGTATATGGTACTAACAATGAATATGGTTTTGACTATTTAAGGGATAATATGGTGAGTAACCTTAAAGAGAGAGTACAGGGTCCTAGATATTTTGCAATCGTAGATGAAGCAGACTCCATTTTAATTGATGAAGCTAGAACTCCATTAATAATATCTACCAGTGCACAGGCTTCTAATGAAATGTACAAACAGTTTGCTAACTTAGTTAACACACTTCAAGTAGAGAAACATTACGCAGTAGATGAGAAATCTAACTCCGTATCTCTTACAGATGAGGGTATAGATCAGATTGAGAGGGTTTTAAAGGTTAAGAATGTATATGAAGATGCACAGTTAACATATCATTTAGACAACGCTCTTAAAGCAAAAGAATTGTACAAACTAGATGATGAATATATGGTTAGAGATGGAGAGGTACTCATCATTGATGAGTTTACAGGAAGAGCACTAGCAGGAAGAAGATACAGTGAGGGATTACATCAAGCAATTGAGGCAAAAGAGGGAGTAGAAGTTAAAAGAGAGAGTAGAACAATGGCTACCATTACACTACAAAATTACTTTAGATTGTACTCATATCTTTCAGGTATGACAGGTACTGCATTGACTGAGGCTGAAGAGTTTGCGTCTATATATAAGTTGGATACCATTGTTGTACCAACTAATAGGGAAGTGGTTAGAAAAGATTTCAATGATGTTGTGTATAGGACACAGATGGGTAAATTCCAAGCGATAGTGGAGGATATTAGGGAGCATAACAAGAAAGGTCAACCAATACTTGTAGGTACTACATCAGTAGAGAAATCAGAAGTCCTCTCTATGATGCTTTCTAAGGAAGGAATTAAGCATGAGGTATTAAATGCCAAACAACATGAAAGAGAGGCTAAGATAGTGTCTGAGGCCGGTCAGAAGGGCTCTGTAACTATCGCCACTAACATGGCAGGAAGAGGAACAGACATTGCACTAGGAGAAGGAGTAAAGGAAGTAGGAGGACTATATATAATTGGATCTGAAAGACATGAATCAAGAAGAATAGATAACCAGTTAAGAGGTAGAGCAGGAAGACAGGGAGACCCAGGAGAATCTCTCTTCTACGTATCCTTTGAAGATGAATTAATGAGACTCTTTGGTGGAGATAGGATGCAAGCAGTAATGACTCAAGTAGGTATGGATGACAATATGCCAATATCTTTGGGTATTTTGGGTAAAACAATAGAGAATGCTCAAAAGAGAGTAGAATCCCACAACTATGATATACGTAAACGATTAGTAGAATATGATGATGTATTAAACCAACAGAGAGGAATCATATATGACCTTAGAACAAAGATATTAGAGATATCACAAGAGAAAGTGCAAGAGGGTAAATTAGATTTAGAGAAAGATATTAAATATACCCTAGATTTAGATGTAGATACACTCCAAGACCAATTAGATGGTTTTGCACTAACTAAAAAAGAATCATGGGATGTACCATTACTAAATGAGTTAAAATTCAAACTAACACCATTAGATATCTCCTTACTTAAAAAGATATTAGAACACATTGATTTCCTAATCAGTTCTCAATTAGAAAACGATATGGAAATAGATAATATTGAAGAGAGAAACCTGTATATCCAATTAAAGAATTTAATTACTGAAGAAACATTTGAGAAAAGTGTTAAGAGATTTAAACATAAAAACAGTATTGAATACTTCAGAAGTTTAGATGACAAACCAGTAGTAGAAAGAGGTAAACAGTTAAAAAGACTTACCCTAATATCATATATAGAGCATATATATATGATTAGTATAGAACCAATTAGAGAGCTCTCTAAGGTACTCATACTACAAAGTATAGATAGGTACTGGATGGAGCATCTAGACAATATGCAAGACTTAAGAGAGGGTATATCACTACGAAATCTAGCTCAAAGAGATCCATTAGTAGAGTACAAAAATGAAGGATTTAGACTATTCGATACAATGTTGCGAAGTATAGATGAGAATGTAGTAAGTAGATTCTTTAAAGTAAGGGTAGTAAGAAGAGAGGACCAACTTAGAGCTCCAATACAAACTCAAAAAGAAGAGGTTAAGAGTTTAACGGATAATAGACCGGGACAAGTTAGTAAACAAAGTACTGTAAAAAGAAGTAGTAAAAAGGTAGGAAGAAATGATCCATGTCCTTGCGGAAGTGGTAAGAAATATAAGAAATGTTGCTATCCTAAGTATGAATAAAATAGTATTTCTTATAGGTTCATTGACCAATCTCTCCTAATTGTAATATCCTAGAATACTGTATAAACCGAATATTATGACAAAACAGGAAGAAACAAAAAAAGTGTTACCCCAAAGACAGAGTGTTCATGTTGTGTTTTTCTCATGCCAAAACTGTGGAGAAGAGGAAGATTACATACAATTCTGTCCTGACTGTGGTAAACCAATGAGAGTTATTAATGTAGTTGAGAAGTTTGGAGATGAGGCAGAGGAATATATTAAAAAGGTAGAGGACAAATTAGCAGAGAAGATGAATGGTAAGAGTACATCAGTAACTGATACAGTAGAAGATGAGGAACCAAATATCATTGTATTAGATGAGCATGAGCATGCAGACCCAGATTCAGTAATAGAGGAAGTAGACTCACTAGGAGAAATATTTCCTGATGATGGTGAGGAGGAAGATTCAGAGAGTAAGCCTTCTAATGGCCAAGATACAGACTTCTCTGATTTAGAAGATATCGTTGCTGAGTTAGATAAAGAGGATGATGATTTCTCACTAGATGACTTTGGTGATGATGGTTTACCAGAGCTTTAATCAGATTTAAAAATTTCTTTCAAATATTACTTAAGATATTGTCCAATAAAGGATATAATTGCGATATATGAATAAACAAACCTCTTACAATATCGCAGTAATATCAGACCCTTTGTATAAATACGGTGGTGCAGAAAAACATCTTCAATATATATTAAAAACATTTCCTCAAAAAACTCTTTTTACTGCTTTCTGTGATAAAGATTTCGTTAAACAACAGTTCCCAAATGTAGAGGTTAAAACCTCCTTTATGCAATACCTACCATGGAAATTAAAACTAAGATATTTCTACCAGCTATTCCAACCATTAGCATACAGATCTTTTAGATTTAAAAAATACGATGGAATTGTATCCATATCAATATCATTTGCTAAGTTTGTAAAAGGAAATATCCCCCACGTAAACATATGTATGTCTCCTCCTAAGTTTCTTTGGCAGAAAGAGGACAGGACATTAACAAGTGAGGATCATTTAACTGGAATTAATAAAATGTTCTTTAAAATATACTTCCTCTTTATGAATACTTTCTTAGAAAAAATATGGCAAAGATGGGATAGGAATGCTGCAAGAAGAATAGATAGTATTGCTGCAATATCTAACGTAGTGAAAGAAAGAGTAAAGAAATATTACGACATTGATGCCGATGTAATATATCCTCCTGTAGAGGTAAAAGAGATTGAGAAGTTAACTAAAGGTAGTAAACGAGAGAACTGGTTTCTGTATTTAGGTAGAGTAGAGACATACAAAGGAGTAGAGTTAGCAATTAGAGCAGCTGTAGATGCTAAAGTACCTCTTAAGATAGCGGGAATAGGGGATGATTTAGCTAGGATGAAATCTTTAGTTAAGGAGTTAAATGCAAAAGGATTAGTAAAATTTTTGGGATTTGTATCAGACAAAGAGAGGATAGAGTTACTAGGTAAGGCTAAGGGTTTAATATTTCCTGTAAAAAACGAAGACTTTGGAATAGTACCAGTAGAAGCTAATGCTGCAGGTACACCAGTAATTGCATATAAACAGGGAGGGGTAGTAGAAACAATTAGTGATAGTAATCCTAAAACAGGTATATTTTTTACTAAGTATGATTACAAAGAGCTCTCTAAAATACTTAAGAAATTTGATGAGAAAGATTACAAACCAGAAAACTGTAGAAAACAGGCTGATAACTTTGCAGTAGAAATATTCCAGTACAAGCTTAAAAGATATGTAGAAGATATCTTAGAAAATACCTCTAATGGCTAAGGATAGGGTAATAGTTCTAAAATCAATTAACTACTCAGAAGCTGATAAAGTACTAACTGTATTTGGTAAACATTTGGGTAAATTTACTCTCTTTGCTAGAGGTATTAGAAAGATTACGAGTAAAAACAGAGGTAATATGCAAACTCTCAATATGTGTGATATATCCTTCTATGAAGGTAAGGGATTACCTGTATTAACAGAATCTGAATTAAAGTACTCTGCTGATACCGATATATTAAAACGAAGAGTGGATGAGATTAATAAAGTGATAGTGATATTAAATAGAATATTACAAGAAAATGATCCCAACCAAAAAGTATTTAATATGTTAGAGAGTGTATGTAAGCATAATTTTGATTTAGAGAGTGTAAATAGGTTTAGGGTTATCTTTTTAAAAGAGATGGGTTTTTTGAATGATTTTTCTCATTGTAATGTATGTGGTAGTAGTAATAATCTAAAATATATTGATATTTCTTCTTTTGCTCTTCTGTGCGAAAACTGTTACAGTAAAGCAGGAAAGAGTTATAGATTAGGTGATAATCCATATATCAGTAAGAATTTTACACAAGCGTTAGATATATATATTAAAAAGATAATGGAGGAGATTTAGTAGAGATGAAAATTAAAACTGCCTTAATTACAATCTTAGGATTTATCCTTGTTCCAGTATTCTCTGTATATTCTCAAATGGTACCGGTAGAAACGGATGATGTAGTAGTAGAAGCGAAAATTACTGTAGATCTGTACTCTACAATTACTCTTAATCCTGTTACTGTTCAAATTAATCAACCAAGTAATGTTCAAATTAGAATACTCTCTCCAAATGGA
>JAVEVH010000009.1:8557-20447 GCA_034005145.1 Candidatus Dojkabacteria bacterium
ATTGAGATAATAGATAGGACTGTAGATGATATTAATGAGGCTTTAGATAAAACAGTAGGACAGTTAGATCCTGTTGATTTAGAGAGAGTAACTACTACAACAAGTATTATTACTTTAACAACCGCTACCCTTATCACAATAGGTACATTACTAAACCTACCTTACTTCTTACTCCAATTCATACTAAATCTTCTCTCTTGGTTTGGTCTAAGGGGTGGTGCTAAGCCTTTAGGATATGTATATGATGCTCTAACTAAAGATCCGATATCTCAAGCTATTGTAAGAATATTTAATACAGAAAACAAAATCGTATGGTCGGATGTTACTAATGGAAAGGGTTACTTCTCTGCTAGATTAGAACCGGGTAAATACAAAATTGTAGTAAGAGCAGTAGATTACACTTTCCCCTCAACCATTATCTTTGGTAGGGAGGATTACCCTCTTACAAATGTATACCATGGAGAACAGTTTGAACATCGTGAGAATGAGGATTTAAATTTCTCTATTCCACTAGATCCTAATGAGGTATCTGATTTTAGGGTATGGAGAGAAATATTGTGGGGTAGGATAAAAAATATTGTAAATATTTTACACATCATTCTCTTTATCATAGGCTTAGTATTAGCAACCTATATGTACTCTAAAAACCCATATTGGTTAACTACTTTAGTATTAATACTCTACATACCTTCATTCTTCCTTACTCTTAGGAATATATTTGGAAGAAGAGATAGGTATGGAAATGTAAGGGATATAGATGGTAAGCCAGTAGAGGGTGTAGTAGTAGGTTTAAGAGAGAAGGAGTTTGATAAGGTTAAAATTAAGAGGGTTACAGATAGGCATGGTAGATATAGAATATTTGTAGATAGGGGTAACTATACTTTAGAAATATTAGATACATCCTTTAAGGTAGAAGAGATAGAGGGTGGTAGTGGGATAGAGTTTAAGAAGAATGAACAATGGATTACTAAAGATATTATTGTATCTAGATTAGAAAAGAGTTAGTAGATATTGAAAAATATGTATTCTACTGGTATTATTCTTTGTTTATGGGTGTGTAGCTCAACTGGTAGAGCAAACGGCTCTTAACCGTTAGGTTCAGGGTTCGAGCCCCTGCACACCCATTTTCTTCTTTTTCCCCGAAGTTGTAAAATATATCAATAACTTTATTGATATTTCTATGGTAGACAAGAACACACTAAAAGATTTGTTAAGACAGTTTAACGTTAAAGGATATGCCGACCCTAATTCAGAATATGTAGATAATGGAAAGAATGGGAAAATACTAAAACTCACAATAGACAAATTTACTTATGAAGATGAATATTATGGGGGAGAACCATATTCAGGAAATGAAACTATATGGGAAGACGGTAAAGATATATTTAGATGTGTATATTGGGGTAAAGTAGTTAAGGGTGTTAACTTTTCTGATATTTATGATTTTCTAAGAAAAGCATTATCAAAAGGGCCTGATGGAGAATTGGCAGACAGGGGGCCAAGTGAATATATTGAGGGGAACTTAAGATATACGAACAGTTTAGAAGGGGATATTGAAGAGTTTAGACAGGTAGAGAAAATATATATGGATGAGAAAGAGGTATATGTTGCCTATTTTATAGGTGGTAGAGTTAATGTTCAGAAGTAAATAGTTTTGAAATATTGGAAATAAGATCTAAAAGGTTCGACATCCATCCCTGCACACCCATATGGTCTAAAACCCTAGTGAGACATATATATATTCGGAGAGTTTCAGTTTGAGATCCTCAGCATCGTTAGGTAACTCATAAAGACTTTCAAAAGTAAGTTCGAGGCCAGGATTAAGTTTTTCGCTGAACATTATTTGTTTTTCTAGGCACATGGGCATACTTTCTGCTTTAAATTTCCTATTTTTAGAATCATAAAGATTAAAATTTGAAACATACTCAGGCTCATTTCCTGTGTTTTTGTAATATATCCTGACCTTAACTAGTACTCCTGTTTCTGTTGTGCAAGAAGATCTCCACTGTGAGCTACTCTTTATTTCAGTTCCACTTATAACATCCTCAATCTTGATATGAGCATTAGTAAATTTAACAATTTCATTTATTTTATGAATTATTATTTCAGGTTCTTTTATTTCAACATCCTGGGGTGTCCTGGCTTCCTCTTGTTTAGTAGTATCTTTATTAATTTTATAATTCCCCTCTAAACTCTGCCCAGGAGATGAGAAAATGTTTATATCACGAATAAAATTCATGGGTGTGAACAAGAAAAGATAAATGCTAACAAGGGAAATTAATATTAATAATGTTCCTACAGTTGAGAAAAAGAGGGGATGAAATTTGTTTTCTCTTTTTACCGTCTTTTTACTTTTTGCCATAATTTTTTTTATAAAGTTTGTTTAATAGCTGATTTTACACTATTTCCTGAAATTCTTTAAGTAAAGGGAAAAGGTTCGACATTTGTTCTAGAACCCCCATATCCTAACTTATGTTTTCTGTTTCTCCTTTAAAATCTTCCTTAAAGATTATCTCTGGATTCTCTCTTAATTCTTTATACAGTGTTTCTCTACTGTACTCTTGAATCTCTATTGGGATCTGTTGCTCAGTGTTATACCATTCTCTACTCTCTTCAATATATTTCCAACCTTGTTGTTCTGAATCAAATTTATAGATATATACTTTATCTTTTAGAACTTCTTCATCTATCTTATCTCCTAATGTAATTGTTATACGAGGGTCATTAGAGGTAGTTGATATCTCAAAGGTAATAATGGTTGAGAATGTAGCAAATATTTTAGCTTTTGTTTCTGACTCTGAAGCGAATATTGCTTTCTCAGGAATTGGTTTAGGGAATTTATGATAATCATCTGGATGAATAGGTTGAGGTTGGAAGGGATTTATATTCAACTTACTTCCTTTGTAAAGAATCATTTACTTTGTTAATACAAAATTACTTTCTATATTATACATAAAGTTTTAGTTAAATCGATTTCACTAGATTCCCTGTATATTTCCTGATATATTCAGCTATGAATGAATTACATAAAATACAAATGCTCATACTTAGGGAACTTCTCTTTAACCCTAATTCTAGATTTACAGATTTAAATATCCAAGGTTTAAGTAATGATCACTTCTCATATCATATTAAGGTATTAATACAAGATGGTTATGTAACAAAAAATGAATCTAAATATTTATTAACAAACAAAGGAAAGGAATTTGCAAATAGGATGGATACAGATAATACAGAGATTGAAAAACAACCTAAAGTAGCTGTAATTATTATCGCTACTAAACATATTAATGGTAAAAAACATTTACTTGTCCAAGAAAGAACTAAAGAACCATACTTTGGATATTACGGATTTATTACAGGTAAAATTCGTTTTGGAGAGAAGGTCTCAGAAACAGCAAAAAGAGAGTTAAAAGAAGAAGCCGGATTAGAAGGAGGAAATATTGTAATTAAGAGAATAGTGCATGATCATGTTGTATTAGAAGATAGTGGAGATTTAGTAGAAGACAAGATGTTTTATGTAGTACTTATTAAAAATCCTAAAGGGGATTTAGTAGATACTAGGAATGGTAAAAACAAATGGATTACAGTAGAGCAGTTTAAGAAATTAAAGAAGAAATATTACAATGAAGATAATATATATAGGATTTCTCAATTAAAAGGAGATATGGATCTTGATGAGAAGACATACTTTATAAAAGAGTTTTAGAGATTGAACATTTCCTTTCTTATTTGAAATATCTATATTAATATGAAATACTGAATAAGTATAATTTAATAAATAATAGATATGGATTTAAACAAACCAATCTCAGAAGCAATATCTTCTGTAGAACCAACACCAGTAGAGAGTACATTACCTCCTACACCACCACAGGGAAGAAGTAAGGGCTTTATAATAATTGTCTCAATACTAATGGTATTAATATTAGGAATGGGAGGATATTATGTATATACAGAATATTTTGCACCTAAGGAAGTAGAACAGGAACAAGAAGATGAGAATACAGAGTTGGATGTCACTGAATATACAGATATTAAATTAATGAGCTATGATGGATTAGAAGTATCTATTTCAGAGGGAGCGGAAGATGAAGAGAGTAAACTTGTTAAGGGCATTGTAGAGTATAGAAAAGTAGGATATGCACTTGAGAATATGAAAATTGTTAATAAGAAGGTGATTACAGATGATGAAATATTACAAGATTATCTCGAAGTAGTTGAAGTAATAAAAGGGAAAGATATAGAAGCAGAATGGTTATTAACAGGAGCAGAACCCTGGGTATTAACTACAGAAACAAAGGGTACACCCAATTATACTCCTTTAATATTAGTTGAGGGTTTTGAATATCCAAATACAGATTATTCATTTGCAGTTTTAAGTCTTGCTCATGGTCATGAATATGCTACAGCAGATAGCACATCTGCTAATTTTAATATTCATATATTTGCAATAAAGGGAGATAATTTAATTAGATTAGAATCTATTTTGGGTAATTTAATAAAGGATATTGGGCTTTCTGAGGAAAGTAGTACAAAATGTTCAGAAATGACAAAAGAATATACCTCTACTGATGAGAATTACCTTACTTATAATGTAGAGTGTTTAATGGGAGTATTTGATACTGGCACATATGATGAAAAATTGCTTGGACTTGCAGATACTTTGGCTGAAAAATTTGCAATACAGGGTTCAAGAGTAGATGAGGTAGAGATGACACTTGGAGGTGGTACAACACTGATTGTTAAGTTAGAAAACTCCATGGCAGATGATACGGGTTTTGTAAAAGTAGAGGATACTGATTATTTAATGTGGGAAGATAATGGTAATAATTATGGATCTACTTCATATATGCTCAACTATTTTAAAGACAAAGATGAAATGGGGAAATTCTTTGCACAATCAACGATAGCACCTGTATTGGAAGATACTGTGATAAAGGGTATTACATACCAATATGTTGTTAAAGAAGATGGAGCAGAAGATTCTCAGCGGCCTAATGGAATGGGTCTTGCATATATATGGGAACCGAAGGTAAAGGTCAAAGAGTACGAAGCTAGTAGAATAGTTTCATACTACAATCCCTCTCTTAGTTCAGACTTGGTTGAAGAATCAAACATTACAACCTATGCAGTGTTGAATCTAAGTGAAATTTTAGAAGATGTAGAAGGATATTTAGTATTTAGGGGATTCGCCAGTATAGGTAGTGAAATAGACTATACTGAAGTATTAAATCAGATGTCTGTTTTTGAAATTTCTAAGAAGTAACTATTTTATAACCTTAATCATATAAAGAGGGTTTTTAACAAACCCTCTTTTTTCATAATAAAGCTTAGTACCAATAGCTGTAATAACAGAAATCTTTCTAAAACCCTCTCTTTTTGAAATCTCCTCTGCAATCTCTATCATCCTCTTACCTAAACCTAAATGTTGTGACTCACCACTACTATCCTTACCAATATTTACTACAGTACCATATACATGTACCTCTCTAATCATAGAGGAATCCTTAATCTCATCTATATATCCTTCTTTCTTAGGAATAGATAATCTTAGGAATGAACATACTCTATCTGTATCTTTCGTTTTGTAAGAAATAAAGTACTCCTTAGAAACAGTAGTATCATATTTAATAGTTTCTAACTCTATATCATCCCATGTAATACTCTCATCCTTGATCTCTCTACTTCTAATATCTTCTATTTTTTTTCCTCTCTTTCTTATCTCTTCCTCCGCTATCTGTCTAAAGTTACTACTCTTGTTACCAGCTAATATTTCATTAGAGGGTATATCTCTAACTATTCTTGTTAACCTGTTATATCTAGGAGTAAGAGGTAAAATCTCTGTAAACAGTTTAAGTAACTCATCATGTGTATACGGTGTGTATTTACCCTCATTGTAATATTTCTCTAGTACAGTATTTCTAATTATAGATGTAGGATATATTTTTAATTCATCAGGGGAGTATTCCTTACCCCAAAGCTTTTTAAAATCTTTAATATCTTTTTTAACATTACTACCGTAAAGATTTGGCATCCAGTGTGCATGTATTTTAAAACCAGCTAATCTTAATAACTCAAAAGCCTTTTTACTCTCCTTAGTAGTATGACCCCTTAGATTTAGATTAAGAATATCATCATCTAAACTCTGTAAACCAATCTGTACCTTAGTAGCTCCTAATCTTCTTAATCTAATTACCTCTTCTTTAGTAATGTAATCAGGTCTAGTTTCTAATACTAAACCTACATTTCTACATACAGTACTCTCATTAAGATGCTGTGCTTGTTCTAACTGCTCCCATGTAATACCTTCTACACCGCTATCTTTTTCGTAATTCTTACTACCAAAGCTATTCATAGCATCAAAACATCTCTTTACAAACCAGATAATATATTCCTCTGGATATACAGAACATGTACCACCTAAGATAATGAGTTCAATTTTCTCTGTATTATGTCCAATATCTTGTAAAGCTTTAATTCTGTTGTATGTTTGTAGATATGGATCAAACTCATATGTTAAGGCTCTCTGAGCCCCTGGCTCTGAAGCTATATATGATTTTGGCATATTGGGTTCATTAGGACAGAATATACACATACCAGGGCACATAAAGGGCCTCATGAGTACTGTAACAGTAGCTACTCCAGACTGAGTACGTGTAGGTTTCATCCTAATCCTTTCCTCTATCTTTTTACTACCTTTAATCTCTTTCTTTTTAACCAACTCCCTATACGCTTTTACTAAATCATCATGCCTATATAACCCTTTACCCTGTTTGGGATATTTCTTTAATATTGTTTGAAGAGTATTTACTCTCCATGTCTTTGTCTCCTCAATCTTTTGAAATATATTCTTAAAATCTTCCATATCTTTATGACCTAGCAGCTAATATACCTGTACTCCAACATATCTGTAAATTGTATCCACCAGTAGGACCATATACATCTATTATCTCTCCAGCAAAGTAGAGGTTATCAATTATCTTGGATTTCATAGTAGTAGAATCTATCTCTTTAATATTTACTCCACCTGCTGTTACAATCGCTTTATCCCATGAGTCTAATTTAATGGGTGTAATTCTAAAATCTTTTAGAAGATTTACTAATTGGAATCTTTCCTCTTTCGTAATCTCAGCTACCTTTTTCTCTGGATCAATATTACTTAACTCAACAACAATGGGTATTAAGGAAGAGGGTAGTAATCTTTTAAGAGAGTTTTTAAATACCTTACCCTTAAGTTTTTCAAAATCTAATCTTACTCTTCTATCTAATATCTCTTTTGAAAGTGCTGGTTTAAAATCTATACTTAATTCAACCTTACCTTTCTCTAATGCATCTCCTACATCTCTAGACATATCTATTATTATTGGTCCACTCATTCCTTCATGAGTAAAGAGTGCTTCACCAAACTTACTTACTACTTTCTTACTATCTTGGTAAGCAGTAATTCTTACATTCTCAAGTGAGAGTCCTGCTAATTTCTTAATCCATCTCTCTCTACATATGATTGGTACTAATGCTGGTTTAGGCTCTACTATGGTATGTCCTACTGATTTAGCTAATGTATATCCATCTCCATTAGAACCTGTAATGGGATATGATTTCCCTCCTGTAGCTAGTATATATCTTTTTGCACTAAACTCTCCTTTGTATGTTACTACTGATGCAATTCTATTATCTTTTACATTAAAACTAAGCACTGAGGTATTAGGTAATATATCTTGCTGTACAGGACCATTTAATGCATATATTATATCCACCGCCTTATCACTTTTAGGAAATACTCTGTTTCCTCTCTCTACTTTAAGTTTTACTTTAAGAATATCTTCGAAGTATTTAATTGTGTCTTCTACAGTAAATCTAGAGAATGCACCGTAGAGGAATTTCCCATTTCTTTGATATTTGGATATTAGGTCTTTTAAATCATGATTAAAGGTAGTTACATTACATCTTCCCTTTCCTGTTACCGCTATCTTTTTACCTGCTCTAAGGTTTCTTTCAATTATTAGGATATCTTGTCCTAATCTTTTACATTCAACAGCAGCTATTAATCCTGCTGCTCCTCCTCCTATTAATATTGTGTCATATGTTTTTTTCATACGCTCATATTATACCTAAGAATATGCTAAAATACCTAAATAACTTGAAAAAGAGAAGATATGCTAGCAAGAAACAAAGAGAAAACACTACTTGTATTTAAACCAGATGTAGTACAAAGACAGATAGTGGGGGAGTTAATATCAAGGTTTGAGAGAAAGGGTTTTAAGATTGTAGGTATGAAGATGTTAATACCTAGTAGAGAATTAGTAGGTAAGCACTATGAAGATGATGAGGGATATTTAATTGAGACTGGTAATAAAGCTAAAAAAGGTGCAGAAGCAAGAGGTGAAGATACTTCTAATTGGAATGCACTAGAGAGAGGTAAATGGATTAGAGAATCAAATATTAATTACCTTACATGTGGGCCAGTAATAGCGTTAGTTTTACAAGGTTCAGGTGTAATACTGGGTGTAAGAAAGATGTTAGGTAGTACTAGTCCTGCAGATGGAGATGTCGGTACCATTAGAGCAGATTTCTCACTTGACTCTTTCGCACTTGCTGATGAACAGGGTAGAGTAACTAGAAGTATGGTTCATGCTTCAGATAGTGAGGAGAGTGCACAAAGGGAGATTGGTTTGTGGTTTAACGCAACAGAGATATCAGAGTATGAGACTGCTGCAGAGAAAATCTTTTACGATGTTGGTTGGTCAGGTTAGTTTACAGTTTTAATATATCTTGTATTAGAGTATCTTTCTCTTTTTTAGATACTTTCTCCTCTGGGCGAATATCTGTACTTTCAATTGCTTTACTTTTTCCATCCAAAAAATCTTTTAATTGGAGGAAATCCTTTTTCAATGTATCTTTTAGAGTAGGGTTGTACAGTGCAACGGCAGGGTGATACATTGCAAATATTGGAGTATTACTACTGTGTATATATGCTTGCCCGTGTACTAAAGAAATTTTTAATTCGGGTAGAAATCTTTCTAGTGCATGTTTTCCTAAAGGAACAATTACTTTAGGTTTAAGGTAGATTAGTTCTGCATTTACCCATATTCTACAGGCATCTTTCTCTTCGGGTAGCGGATCTCTGTTATCAGGTGGCCTATACTTAACTACATTAGTTACATATACATCTTCTCTTGTATATCCTATTTCTCTTAGTAGTTCATCTAGTAGTTTACCTGCTGCACCTACGAATGGTTTCCCCTGTTTGTCTTCATTTAATCCTGGGGCTTCCCCTATAAATACGATACCTGATTTAGGGGGAGTAATTTCATATACAGGTTGAGTAGCAGTTTTTTTAAGTTTGCATTTGTTGTGTACAGCAAAATATTGGTGTATTTCCTTTAGACTCTTGAATTCTTCTATCTTCATATCCAATTATATACCAAAAGGTCTGTCCTAGCTCTGTCCCTCAAATCTGTACTTCTTACGAGCTTTTCGAACCATTCGGGGGCTGTTTTGGCTTCGGATTGTGTGCGAAAAAGGCTTGGGAAATGTAAAGAGGTCGTGTCCCGGTGGGCTTTCTGGGGGACAGATGTGGGACAGACCCCGACCTCTTACTTCGGGGATACTTTTTAATGTATAATCGAGCATGAAAAAAATAGATTACAAGGTAGATGTATTTACAGGTATTAGACCTACTCAAGGTCTTACTATTGCGAATGTAATTGGTTCTGTACATACAATTGTTACATTACAAAAAGAAAAAGAGGCTGGTCGCCCTATGGTTTTTGTTGCTGATTTACATTCTCTAACAGATGGTACACCTCAAGATACTCAAAAGCATGTATTAGATATCGTTAAGGATTACATTGCATTGGGTTTAGATCCAAAAGAGTGTGATATATTTGTTCAATCACAGTTGATAGAGGAGATTGCTGAGTTAAATATATATCTTTCTAGATTAGTAACAATTTCAGAATTACTTAGAGTACCTACACTTAAAGACAAGATAAAAAAGGATATGGATGTATCTAATGCTTCTGTACTTCTTGCTATGTATCCCATTATGATGGCATCGGATATCTTACTTCAAAAATCTAAATATGTACCCGTAGGTGATGATCAAGTAGCACATGTAGAGATAGCGAGGGATTTAGCTAGGAAGTTTAACAAGGTATTTGGAGAAACTATACCTGTTCCTAATGTACTTTCTTTAGGTAAACCAGCAAGAATTAAGTCACTTTCTGGTGGAGGTAAAATGAGTAAGAGTAATCCTACTGGTGCCATTGTTTTAGATGACGATATTTCAATATCTTTAAGTAAGGTAAAGAAAGCACAAACAGCATTTGCAGGAGAGATGACAGATTCTTTAGACTCACTTTTAAAGATTGGTAAATTTGTTTCTACTGAACAAGAGATTGCGCATATCGATGCCATTATGATTAAGCATATGAATGGAGAGAATGTAATGGGTGAGTTAAAGGGAGTAATTAATGTAGCATTAGAGAGATATTTAAGAGAGTTCCAAGCTAAAAAGTCTAAGATCTCGGATTTAGAGATAGAGGAAGTTATTAAAAAGGGTGGAGAGGTAGCAAAGAGGAATGCAAAAGAAACAATACAAGAGGTTAGGAAGGCTATGGAGTTAAAATATATCTCATAGATTTACAAAAGGCTTTGAAACTGCTATTATCGCTTACTTTTACATATGTCAACAGAACTAGAAAGATTAAGCCCCACTCAGTTAGATACACAGTATCCTGTTAAAGAAATCTTTGAGAATTTACCCATAGAGTACCCCCAAGTGTATAGAAATATTGCTGTAGAGAGAGAAGATTCTCTCCTTCCTGTTATTGTTCTTTCTGGCTTTTCAGGTAGTGGTAAAGATTGTACATTAACTCCTCTTTTAGAAACAGGGGATGCATATCATGTAGTAACTGCAACTTCCAGAGGAAGAAGAAAAGAAAAGGGAGAGCCAGAATCGGCATATGTATGGATGAGAGAGAAGAAAGAGGAGGAATCTGTGGAGGGGTATTATGAGAATTTGGTGAAGGAGTACTCCTTAATTGAGTATGATAATCATTACGGTAATCTATACGGCCTACCTGCACACTCTATGAAGAAACAGGGTATGGGTATGCCTGTACTTCGGGTAGATATTAATGGAGTAGTTAATCATAGGAAGAGATTACCTAGATTTGGTTTTCAACCTATTACTGTGGCTGTAATGCCAGACTCTTGGAATCAGGTATATGAATCTATTGTAAAAAGGGGAGCTGAGTGTGAGGAGGAAGCTTTAAAAAGATTTTATGAAGATGTCGCTAATGTAGGATTGTATAAGGAGAATATTAATTACTTTATACATAACAGTAGGTTTAGTGATATTGAGGGTGTAACTGGTCTAGATCTTTCTGTTAATGCTTTAAGATATTTAGTATCTAAATATCAAAATCATTAGGTAATCCTAACTCTTTCATCTGTATATTAAATACCTCTATTGCCTGTTCAACCCCTAGTGCATTTGCAGTCCAATCTCCTCCCATACATATATCGTGATATTTCTCTTTGTAAAACCTTTTTAGAATATCTTCATCCTCTTTACATATATTCCATTTAGGATAGAAACAATCATACTCATTTAATGGGCTAGCATCTAGTAATTCATGCATACAGAAAAACTCTGCTTTAATACCCATATCTTTGCAATATTTATTTACTCTTACACATCCTTGGTATGAGGCATATACAGATACAAATACGAATTTTTCAATATTTTTAAATTTCTTTTTTAAATCATCTACAGCAGCTATTAAGTTTCTACCACCTGCTATAGAGTCATACAGTATTCCAATTTTAATATCTTCGTGTATCTGTTTATTATTCTCTTCTGGTATATCTATTCTGTAGC
>JAVEVH010000010.1:0-19970 GCA_034005145.1 Candidatus Dojkabacteria bacterium
CTATCTCTTGGTCTTCTTTCTCTACAAATGGATATACAATATATGCAAATATACCCCTCCTTTCTTCATGCTCTGTGTCTACATCTGCTAATGCTGTTTTACAGTTAGGACACTGATTTACAATCCTTTTATCCCTGTATATCAACCCTTCCTTAAACATTTTATAGAAGCTCTCATACACAATCTTTGTTAATTTCGGATCTAGGGTAAAGTATTCTCTAGAGTAATCTGCAGAAAGACCAATATTTTTTTCCTGTGCTCTAGCGTTTGCAGCATTGCTTAAACTAAATTCATAGCACATTTCATAGAATTTCTCTCTACCCAACTCCCACTTGTCTATCCCTTTCTCTTTTAATACCTTTGTAAAAGATGTCTCTGTTTGAATACCAGCATGGTCTTTACCAGGGAGAAGGAGAGTCGGATGTCCTGTCATTCTCTTAAATCTACCCATTACATCTTGAAATGAGTAACCACACATATGACCAATATGTAGATTGGCATTAGCATTAGGAGGTGGTAGGGTGATTGTAAAAGGTTTTTTAATTTCCAATCCTTTCTCTTTAAAGAACTTTTCCATTTCCTCAGGTTTACTTAATTGGGATTTCTCCCAAAGTTTTGTAATATTTTCTTCTGCAATATTTGAATCAAATGCTTTTGGTATTTCTTTTCTCATTTTTTACATAGATATATATATTAAAAAGGCCCTCACAGTAGAATATATATTATACATATATACTCTAATGTAAGGGCGAATATCGCGATACCACCTTACTTTCTTAACACATTACTGTATTAAGCTTAGTAACCACATACATGGTCTTCCTACTTTACAGTTAGGATCTGTTAGGTTCTACTCTCATATTGATTTCTTCCTAATCCCTCCAGGATGACTAATCCTGTATTAACGGTCCCCCCATTATACCATCTTCGGAATTCAACAAAAAGGAGATGTGATATAATCGGAGAATGAATAAACGAAACAAAAGATTCTTTAAAAGAGACGAGGAATTAAAACTATGTACTCTTTCTGGTACCGCAGAAATAGGTAGAAACTGTAATTTTGTAGAAATGGGCAATGAAATAATCATCATAGACGCAGGATACTCTTTCCCAGGACAAGAGATGTACGGTATTGATTACTTAATACCTAATCTTAAGTATTTAAAAAAGAATAAAAAGAAGGTAAAAGCGATATTAATAACACATGGACACTTAGACCATACAGGAGCATTAAGATGGATGTTACCTGATTTAGATTTTCCTCCAATATATGCTGGTGATTTTGCAAAAGCTTTAATAGAAGAGAGATTAGAGGAGTACAATCTCAAAAATAAGACTAAGATTACAGGAGTAAATAGGTCTACAACATTAAAAATAGGGAATAACTTCAAAGCCACCTTTATTGGTATTAACCACAGTATACCTGATGCTTTCTCAATCTTTTTACAAACCCCTAAGGGTAATATCTTCTTTTCAGGAGATTACAAAATAGATACACAACCAACTAATGAATTAGAAGCAGACTACGAAAAGCTTAAATCATTAAGAGGTAGAGTAGACTTAGCACTAATGGATAGTACAAATGCCTCTAATGTAGGTAGGTCACCATCTGAGACAGAGGTATACCAGAATTTAGAGAAAGTAATTGGTAAGGTAGAGGGTAGAGTAATAGTAGCTGCTTTCTCATCCTTACTCACTAGGCTTTACTCTTTGTTTGAGATAGCGAAAAGAACTAATCGTAAGATTGTAATCTCTGGTAGAAGTCTAGAACAAACAATATCAATTGCTAGTAGGCAAGGGTACATTAAAATACCTCAAGGGCTACTGATAAAGGAAAGGGAGATTAATAAGTATAGGGATAATGAATTAATGATACTTTCTACAGGAAGCCAAGGAGAGAAATATGCTGCTTTAAATAGGATATCTCAAGGTACACATAAATATATAAAGATTAAGAAGGGAGACCTTGTATTAATGTCTTCATCTGAAATACCTGAGAATGTTTCTAACATTGAAAAAATGACCGACAGATTAATTTCCCTTGGTGCTGATTTAATTAAAGATACAATAGAGACTAAGATACACTCCACTGGACACGGTAACCAAGAAGATATGCAGATAATGTTTGATTTAATCAAACCTAATGCTGTAATGCCTATACACGGACCTCTAACATTCAGATATTTTAATAAGAAAAACTATGTATCCTGGGGAATGAAAGATGATGATGTTTACCTCACTGATGATGGAGTAGTTTGGGTCTTTAATGGTAAGAGTTGGACAAAAGGTAAACCTGTTGAATCTAAACCAATACTCATAGATGGTCTTGGAGTAGGAGATACAGGTGAGATTGTATTAAAAGATAGGGAACAGCTCTCTGAGTACGGTATGTTTGTTGTAGTACTAAATCTTAGTACCCAAACACATAGACTAATGGGTAAGCCTCAATTTGTTTCTAGAGGATTCATATATATGAAAAAGTCACAAGAGATGTTAAAAGAGATACAAACCATAATATATGATGTACATAGAGATTGGGAACAGAAGTCTAAAAACAGTAAAAAGTATGAGTACGATTCACTCAAAGAGAATATGGAAAAAGAAATTGGTAAATATATATACAAAAAAACTGAGAGAGAACCAATAATTTTGATAGTTACTGTATAGACTCTTTGTATTAATGATATAATTCAAAGATATGATAAAACTGCCAAGTCTAAAATCGAAAAAGAGTAATCTTTTAGATGGAATAACACCCATTGTTGCGCTTGATATAGGTACTGAAAGTATTAAAAGTTTGCTTTTTACAATAGGGGAGTACGGAGTCTCTGTAAATAGAATATCAAGGATACAACAGCAACAGCATGCAATGAGAAGTGGAATAATTACTAACTTAGATACAGTTCTAGATAATTGTAAGCTCGCTATTAATCAACTCTTAAGCAATTTAAAAGTAGAGGAATATCCCAAACGAGTAATAATGGGAATTGCAGGGGAATATATTCAAGGAGTATCCATTGTTGTTAATTACGAAAGAGAAGAAAACTTCGAAAAAGAGGTTACCAAAAAAGAGCAGGATAGGATAATAGCCCAAGTAAAATCTCAGATAGCAGAGAATGGAAAAGACGATCTAAGTCTTAGAACTGGACTTAGAAATGAAGATATAGAGATATTACATATTACACCTACAGGTTTAGAGATTGGGGGTATGCCAGTAAATACCTTAATAGGGTATAAGGGTAGGGAAGTTAAGTTAAATTTCTATGCCTCTTTTGCCCCTAAGACATATACAGAGGCTTTAAGAAAGGTTGCCTCATCTCTCAATTTAGAAGTATTAGGTATTGTATCTCAACCATTTGCAGTAGCAAGAGCTCATGCTGGAGGGGATAATACAAACTTCTCAGCCATATTCATTGATATAGGAGGTGGTACTACTGATGTCGCTATTGTTAAAAATGGTAATGTAGCAGAAACACAAATGTTTGCATTTGGAGGTAGGGTATTTACTAAAGAGTTAGCAAAATTAACAGATTCCGATTACAGACATGCTGAACAGAGAAAGATTAAATACTCTGAGAAAGAGTTACCTAAAGAGATATTAAGACAGGTACAAAAAACTATGTACCCAACAGCAGGCCTATGGATGAGAACATTAAAAGTAGCTTTAGAGAGCTGTGAAGATGTTGGTTCATTACCTACACAGATATATCTATGTGGTGGAGGTTCATTACTACCTGATATTAAACAGGCCTTAATGGAATTCCCTTGGAAGAAATATCTACCCATTGCAGTTGTTCCTAAGATAGATATGTTTACACCAAATCTACTAGGATCAGTTGTAGATAATAGCGGGGATTTACAAAATCTCTACGATATTACACCAGCATCCTTAGCTAAATTCCTCTATGATATGGAAATAGATAGAAAGAAAAAGAATATAAATTGGGAAGTATAAATATGGCAGAGAAAATAACCACTTCAAAAATAGTTGTAGAGAAATCTCATGAGCTAACAGATATTGTTAGAGATCTTCATAAGAGTAAAGCAGATAGAATAGTTCTTACCTTTACAGAACAAACAGATCTTCTAATTAGCCCTATCAATCTCAAAGTATTAGAAGAGGCAGCTCAAAGAGAGGGCAAACTTTTAATAGCCCAAATAATACAAAATCCTACAGGTATACGTAATGCTAAATTAGCAGGTATGAAAGTAATAGATACTCCCTCTGCTCCTACAGAGTATGATTGGGAAGAGGCAGTAGAATTAATTGCGAAAAAGAAAGAGAGTAAATTAGAAAAAAAGAAAGAGATAGAAGAAGTAATACCAGAGGAGAGTAATAAAGAGGTATTTGAAGAAAGAATAAAGAGTTCTTTAGAAGAGAATGGTAATAAAAAGTATGTAGATAAGAGAGGTGTTAAACCTGTTAATTCATTCATTTCAATAGATCAAGATCTTCCTAATAATGATATCCCTACTGCTAAGATTTCGCCTAATAGAGAGCTTAGAGCTGCTACTCAGCCTCCTGAGATAAAGAAAAGGAGAATAAATATATTTAATAAGCTTAAGAGTTTAAATAAAAAATCTTTACTTCGTATAGCACTCTTTGGTATCATTCCTCTTTTTGCAATCATTGTAATTGGTTTAGTTTTGTATAATCAGTTTGCTACAATAGCTAAGGTTAAAATTTTTGTAGAAGCTAAACCTGTAGAGGTAGAATTAATTCTTACTGGAGATGAAGATACCCAAGAGATAGATTTAGAGGATTTAACAATACCAATAAAGGTAGAAGAGAGTACACAGAGTCTCTCAGATAGCATAACTGCAACAGGAAAAGCATTTAAGGGAGAGAAGGCTAAGGGGGACGTTACCATTACTTTCTATAGAGAGAACGGCTGTGGAGAGGAGACGGAGAAGCCAAAAGTCACTCTAAATGTAGGTCATATTGTTACAACTCCTGGATATACATTTAAGACTACAACGGTTACAGAATTTCTCTGTAATCAAATGGCTACAATAACTCTTGAAGCAGCAGAGATAGGAGAGCAGTATAATGTCTCTGATGGGAAACCCTTCCGGGTAAAGGGATATACGGAAGAGGAGGGTTTCGACGGAGATCTTACAGGAGTAAACAGTGAACCCTTCACAGGAGGTAGTAAAGAGGAGTATACAGTGCTATCTCAATTAGATGTAGATAATGCTGTAGAGCAGTTAAGTACTACTGCAATAGAAGAAGTTAAATCAGATTTAAGAGAAAAGAATCAGGGATGGGAGATAATAGAGGATACAATATTAAGTGAAGTAGATGATGAGAGTATTAAGACAGATAAGAAAGTAGGGGAGGAAGCTGAAACTGCTAACTTAGATTTAACAATAAAAGGGAGTGCTACATACTACTCAACTACTGGTTTAACAGAAGCCTTAACGCAGCTTCTAAGAGAACAGGCTGAAGAGGAAAACCTTTTTGAGAGTGATAAAGATTTAGAATTAGTACTTGGAGATGACTTAGATATAGATATTTCAATAGAAGAGAGTGCTAAAGATGTAGTTAAGATAAAGATAGTAGCAAAAAGTAATATAAAGCCTAAGATAGATAAAACAGAATTAGAAAATACGCTAAGAGGTATGTCATGGGAAGAGGGTAAAGAGTATGCTGATAACCTTAAATATGCTGAAAGAAAATCTGAGATTTCATTTACTCCTAATAACTATCCAGCATTCCTAAAGAGATTCCCTGATAGAAGGGGTGGAGTAATGGTTACAATAACGGAATTAGAAGTTGATAAATAGCCTTTTAATTACTTCAATTTATTGGTAAAATGGCGTGTTTATGTACCCGTAGCTCAATCGGATAGAGCAATTGCCTTCTAAGCAGTAGGTTGTCGGTTCGATTCCGGCCGGGTACACCACACTGGAGAGATGCCTGAGTGGTCGAAAGGACACGCTTGGAAAGCGTGCGTATGAGAAATCGTACCATGGGTTCGAATCCCATTCTCTCCGCCACATTTCTCTTGTACCCACATCTCCTATTTGCATAATCCTTTATGAAGTAATAATATTCACTAATATGGTTATTCTAGAAAATATTACAAATGAAGAGATTAAAGATATTCTAGATATTGCAGAAAAAGAGAATATCTTCGTCAAGGGATCTGACGATGAAAACATGTCCATTACAGATATAGTTTTGCATTTTGGGAGGGGGAAAAACTTTCATCCTTTTAAGGTTGTAAATAATAATAGAATAATTGGTTTTATAACCTCTTTCCCATACAGGGAAGAAGATACTTTAAGCCTTGGTGTTATGTATACTCTTAAAGAATATAGAGGGAGGGGATTTGGAAAAGATATGGTAATACTCTTTTTAGATTATGCAAAATCTCTGGGTTTTAAAAAAGTGTTTACTAAAACGTGGAGTAAAAACAATGCATCGAATAGAATATTCGAATCTTTAGATTTTATGGAAACAGGTAGAACACTTAATGATAGAATCGATGGCGATGATACAATAGAGTATACAAAGGTTTTATAATAATAAATTCTTGATTTCCCACAGCTATTACACTCTCTGCTTTTTTTTATTGATATAGACTTGTATAGCCTGTCTCTCAACATATATTCCCCACTATATATCTGATACAATTACTATTAAGTAATTCTATATATACTGTCTAATATGCTTAATCTAATATTAATAGTAGTATCGCTAATCTTAATAATAAAGATGGCAGATATATTTGTAGATCAAGCTACATCTCTTTCTAAGAAATTAAAAGTCAGCGGATTCTTCGTAGGCTTCTTACTCGTATCTCTAGGAACCTCTCTACCTGAATTGGCTACCTCTATGTATTCCTCTCATATTGGACACCCTGAGATAGCTATCTCTAATGTAATAGGGAGTAATATAGCTAATATACTCTTAGTATTAGGTTCATTAGCTCTGTTTAATAAATATCGATTAAAAAGTATAGATATACATTTTAATATACCTCTACTACTCTCTGTAACCTCTGCTTCACTACTAGTAATAGCTATTAACAACTACATTATTAGCCCCTTTGTTGGAATTCTCCTTATACTTATATTTCTAATATCTGCATATTTAATTAATAGGAATAACCATACTAATAATATACACAGTGCTACTAAATTCAATCTCCTGTTTTTAATAGGTTCAATTGTACTATTAGTAATATTTAGTAAGATTTGTATTGATAATATATTAGTATTTGCTAATCAATTAAATATTCCTGAGGTATTAATAGGGTACTTCCTATTAGCCTTTGGTACATCCTTACCTGAATTTGCAACCCTATACTCCTCTATAAAGAAAGGGAGTGAAGATATTGGTCTAGGAAGTATAATTGGTTCTAATATGTTTAATCTCCTCTTTATACTAGGTAGTACCTCCTTATTAGGTTCATTAGATTTAGGTAGTTTTAAAATAGAGATGCTTTTTGTATTAATAGTCACAGTACTTTTACTAATATTTGGAATAATAGGGAAGAAGAATTTAATTAGTAAGAGAGAGGCAATAATATTACTCTCTTTCTATTTAATCTTTGTAATAATACAGATATTAAGAAATATCTAAAAATATATACAATATTAATCTCAAGTGATAACCTCTATATATGTTAGATTTAATAGGAATAATATACTTTACACTCTCTACACTATCTCTTTTGGGTATATTCCCTATTGGAGTATATGAATTTTTGGACTTAAGAGAAGGGTATGCTATTAGTGATTACGGATATCTCTTTGAAACAGGTCTTTACTTTAGTATCTCTGCGATAATAACAGGATTACTGTGTGGATTAGATGCTATTACAAACCCTATATATAAGAAGGTTAAGAAGCTAACATACAACTATCACGCATTAGCAGCATTTACATTGGTAGGAATTGGCCTATTTCCTCTTACTGGTGAGATAGGGTGGACTACTTCTAGGGTCTTCCATTGGCTTTTTGCTCTATCTTTTCTATATGTTTACCCCTTTACTAGGCTATTAATCATTAGAAGGTTTTCTAAGAGACTCTTTAAGAAGTTAATGACTGTATTTCTAGGAATAAACGTAGTAGGACTTTTAATGGTACCTATCTTTGGTATTAAGTATGTAGCATATACCGAGTATCTTGTTTGGCTTGGTTTACTAATTACTATTACAATTAGTAGTATATTTCTTTCTAAGAAATCTAAAAGCCTTTAATAGAGGGGGTTAAAACATATCATTGAGTAACATTACATTCGGAGAAATATTCTACTTAATACCCTTTATTTAGAGTTTAAGTATAACTTTGTATATATATGTTAAACAGTAGAGTAGGGACGTTGTAATATATTACTCTTCTGACTCTTCCTCAGATTCATCTAATATATTTTCTGTCTGCTTGCTCTCTATTGGAGTTATTACAATCCTTCTATCTTGTCCCTCTCCAATACTTTCTGTTTTAATATCATCAAACATCTGTAATGCAACATGAACAACTCTTCTATCAGAAGGGGACATAGCAGGGAGCTCCACACTATCACCAAGTATCCTAGCATCATCTGCTTTCTGTAATGCAAACTTCTCTAATTTCTTATTCCTCTCCTCCTTATACCCACATACATCTAAAAGGACTCTATAATTACTCTCTTCAGGTAATTTTTTTCTTAGGATCATACTAAATACATACTGTAATGACTCTAAATGTTTCCCATGATTACCTATTAAATATCCTAGGTCTTGTCCTGAAAAAAGGATATTAATATATGAGACCCCATCCTTTTCCTCTATATTTAACTCATATCCTTCCTCTATACCAATAGAGGAGAGTAGAGCATCAAATTCTTTCTTAACAATCTTTTCCATATTATTCTTTTGATAATTTATCTTTCTTTTTAGAAATAATGTCCCACATATTCTGTACTCCCTTTTTAGTTTTATTAAAATCTAAAGTGAAATACTGAACAACAAGAAGTATTGATTGAATCATCCAATACCAACCTAGCGCTGCAGGCATACTTATTGTAAAGAACATTGTCATAACTGGGAAGAGGTAAATCATAGATTTTTGCATATTAGCTTGCATATCCTCTGCTGATTGTTCTGTAGAATTCTTTTTCTCTTTCTTAGTTACAGGAGTAGGATTTTGCATCTTCTGGGTAAACTTAGTCGTAATAAATTGGACTATACCTACTAATAGAGAAAGACCAATATATGGTAGAGCTTCGATAGAAAGCTTCCCAAATTCAGCAGATACAGAGTTATATGATTTAGTTAAATCCCAGAATAGGAAATTAGATTCTATACTAATACCATTTGATATACCTGTAATGTCTCTTACCCATGTATATAGTCCCTCTAAATCACTATCAGTTACATGTCTAATAACTCCTATTAGTACAGAAAGGATTAATAGTTGGGGTACAAAGGTTCCTATACAACCCAATGGGTTATATCCTACCTTCTTATACAATTTCATCTGTTCTTGAGTTAATTGCTCCTTATTATTTGCATACTTCTTATTTAATTTCTCTAACTCTGGTTTAAGATTAGCCATCTTCTTAGTCATCTCTGTTTGTCTTTTAACAAGAGGTATCATAAGGATACGTGCTATAACAGCAATACCAAGTATTGCCCATCCTAAGTTATCTCCCAAAAAATGATACAAAAGTATCATTACATTAAGTATGGGGTGAAAGAAAACGGTATTCCAAATAGTTGTAAACATATTAGTAAATTGAATAATAATAAAAATCTAAAGCATTATACATTAATCTCCACTATTTTTCAGGTATAGGGTCATACTGGCCCACATCTGCCCAAGGATTACACCTTATTACCCTCTTTATTGCAAGGTAATTACCTTTAAATATTCCAAACCTCTCTATTACTCCATAACCATACTCTGAACATGTTGGTGTAAATTTACATGCCCTAAGGTTGGGGTTTGCTTTTCCCAATAATCCATGATCTAGTGAGAGAGTTTTCTGGTACAGTTTAATAAGTGCTAGTTGTGTATTCCTAGGTATTTGAAATGGATTTTTGAAGTTGTTGGTTAAAATCTTTTTCCAATTGTTCATACTCATTACAGTATTTAAATGCTACATATACAAATTTATAACCATTAATACCCTCTTTTAAATTCTTTCTTGATATCTCTCTTAGTAATCTAGTCATCCTATGTCTTTGTACAGCATTACCTATCTTTTTACTTACTACAAATGATATCTCATACTCCTCTACTGTAGAATCTTTCTGTGATATTAACATACCATATTCTTCTCTGGATTTAAGACCTCTATCATATAACCCTTTAATATGTTTGGCTTTTAATCTGTTCTTTCTGGGAAGCATATTACAGTATATACTATCTAGCTCTAGATAGTGATTTCTTTCTCTTAAGAGAGTACTCTTCACTTACTGTTAAGAATTTTCTACCTTTAGCAATTCTTCTTTTGAGGACATTCTTTCCTTGAGAATTCTTATTTCTTGCTCTAAAGCCGAATTTCTTAATTCTTTTTAAATTTTTAGGCTGATATGTTCTTTTCATATTTATTAATAATCGTAAAGCAGACCTATTATATATTAACACCTATATATATAGCAAATTTAATATTAAATTTTCATACAGAAAAATACTTCTCCACATGTATATTAAGAAAAGATATAGGAATACGAGATAAAAAGGTAGTGAATAAGACACTTTTTAACACCTCTTTACATAATTATCCACATTCTTTTAGAAATGAATATAATAGGAGTATTAGTCCCAATCGATCATAGAACTGCCCAATAGTTATCATTAATATATATTAAGTACTTTAAAACAGTATGGATAAAATTGACTTCGAAAAATATGCAGAAAGTATTCCTAAGCCAGAGATAGGACAAAGTAGTGGAGATACGAGTACTGAGATAGATGTAGATGATGTATGGAAAATAGTTACGGAGAACTTAAGATTGGTATTAGATAGGGTAGAGTATGAATCATGGTTTGCAGATACATATCTAGAAAATATTCAAAATGGTGTAGCTACACTTTCCTGTTCTAATGAATTTAAAAGAGGAACTATACTTAAGGATTACAATAAGTTTTTACAAAGCTGTTTAACAAAAGCTACAGGTCAGAATCTACAGATAGAGTTACTTATTAAAAAGAGTGAGAACAATCCTCAGAAAGAAAGATATACATTTGCACAACCAATAGATAACCCCATTATGAATCTCTTTACAAAGATGGAGGGTGATAAGAAGAAGTATGAAGATGCTGTTAAGAAGGCAAGGTTAAATCCAAGATATACCTTTAAGAGCTTTATAGTAGGAGCTAATAATAGGTTAGCAGAGGCTGTAGCCCAATCTGTTGTTTCTGATATTGAAAATGAGAGTATGACTAAGTCATACAATCCAGTATTTTACTACGGTAGTACAGGTGTAGGTAAAACACACCTTATGCAAGCTATTGGTAATGAAGTATTAAGAAAGAATCCTGATAGTAATATTGCATATGTCTCTATAGAACAGTTCTTAAATGAGATGATAGAGGCAATTAGAACAAAAAAGAATGAGGATTTTAGAAGCAAGTACAGAGAGGTAGATCTTTTAATAATAGATGATATACAGTTTGTAGAGGCATATCCTAAAACTCAAGAAGAGTTGTTCCATACCTTTAATAGTTTGTACCAGGCAAATAAACAGATAATATTGGCATCTGATAGACCTCCTAAAGAGATTAAAAATATTACTGATAGATTAAGAACTAGGTTTGAAGGAGGAATGGTATCTGATATACAGCCTCCTGACTATGAAACTAGGTTAGCTATACTTAAACAGAGTATGTTAGAAAAAGGTGTTACAGTACCAGATATATTTTTAGATTTAATAGCTAAGAATATAGAGAGTAGTGTAAGAGAATTAGAAGGAGCATTAAACAAGGTACTTACTCTTACTAAATTAGGTGGAGTCCCTTCATATGAAGAGGTTGCTAGGATACTTCAAGTTGATTTAGAGAGTAAAAGAAAGAGAGCTACTCCTGAAAAGGTTTTGAATGTAGTATCTGATGTCTTTGGTCTTTCAATTCGCTTTATCAAAAGTTCAAGAAGGAATGCTAATATAGCGATAGTAAGGCATGTAGCTATGTATATATTAAGAAATGAATTACAGATATCACTTGAAACAACTGCAAGGTTAGTAGGTAGGAAAGATCATACAACAGTACTTAACGCATGTAGTGTAGTAGAAAAGAGAATGAAAGAGGATTCTGCCTTTGCAGAGAAGGTTGAGCAGTGTAGAAGAGATATTTTTTACTAGTGTGGATTGTATGTGTATTACAGTGGAAAGGGTGAGGAAAAGTACCTTACTATTCCACATCCAAAAAGGTTGTTAAATTAAGAGAGTGTATATTTAACAACATATTTGAGAAATAGGAATCTCACATCTATACACAGTAATAAAGGATATATACACATTTTAAATACACATTAACAAATAGAGTAGGGTATAAAGATTTAATTACTTTTTAAACGTAATTTAACCAAAAAGTTATCAACATTAAAAAGAAATTAAATTATGTTTTAGGTAATGGATATTTAATATATTTTTAATTACTTATCAACTTATCCATACTCCCTACTACTATGATTACTATTTATATATAAATATTAAAACAGTAGAAAACTAGAGACAGATTGAGTAGAATATATAAAGTAACTGCCCATTACATAATATTATTTTGAAGTAAAATGCAATTTACATGTAATCAAGATACTTTCTCTAAGTATCTAAATATAATAAGTAGGGTAGTTAGTAATAAACCAGGTTTACCAATACTAAACAATGTTCAATTTGAAACTAGTAAGGGTAAACTAATTATGACTGCTACTGATTTAGAAATAGGTATTAATACTTGGATAGGGGCTGATGTTAAATCAGAGGGTAAGGTTACAGTACCTGCTAAGCAGTTAACTGAGTTTGTTAACTCTATTCCTTCTGAGAAAGTAGATGTAGAGATAGATGGTCAGAATTTCAATATCTCTAGTACTAATAACTCAGCTATATTTAATACAATGTCTTCTGAGGATTTTCCTTCTGTAGCTACTGTTTCAGAGAATAAACCTCTTTTTAAGATATCAAAAGATGAGCTTTCTAAATCTGTAAATAGGGTTGCATTTGCATGTGCTACTGATGATATTAAACCAGTATTAACAGGAGTTCTCTTAGAAGTCTCTGGTGAAAGTATCTCTTTTGTAGGTACTGATGGATTAAGGTTATCAAGACAGATTGTTAAGTTAGATTCTAGTGCTGAAAAGGATGTAAATATATTAGTACCTGTTAAAGCATTACTAGAACTCTCTCATATTGTTTCAGAGATAGGGGATGATGAAAGTATTGAGGTATATTTAATAGAGGATAGGAATCAGATACTGTTTAGATATAGTGATGTAGATTTGGTATCTAGATTAATAGATGGACAGTTCCCTGAGTATAGACAGATTATTCCTACTGGATATAAGACAGTATGTAAGATATCTAGATCTGAGTTTCTTAACTCTTTAAAGATTACTAACATTATCGCTAAGAGTGTACTTGGTAATAAGTTAATATTAGATATAGATCCTAGCGGAGATAGTATTACTCTTTCTGCTACTCAAACGGATTTAGGTAGTAACAAGAGTACATTCTCGGGTAAGATAGATGGAGATCCTTTAAAGATTGCATTTAGCTCTAGACTTTTAACAGACATACTTACTCATTTAGATTCTGAAGATATTGTATTTGAATCTTCTGAGACAGTTAAACCTGGTGTATTTAAGGTAGCAGAGGATCCAGAATTTGTTCATCTTGTAATGCCGATGATGCTTTAGGTTCTTTTACTCTGTACCCTTGTCCATGTACAGTCTCTATTAATCCTTTATATGGGAGCTTGTCTCTTAACCTTTTAACATGTACATCTATTGTATTAGAGCCTGTATAGCTTCTGTAATCCCATACATGATCTAGTAGTTCACACCTACTAATAGTTCTATTTTTATTTCTAAAGAAATATTCTAATAGTTGGTACTCCTTCTTTCTTAAATCTATATCACTATTTTTAATACTAACCGTCTTATTATTTGTATCAAGTAATATCTCACCAATATACATCCTACTATCTACATAGCTATTAGGTCTTCTTAGAAGAGATTGTATTCTTGCTATTAACTCTTGAACAGGAAATGGATATGAAAGTACATCATCTCCTCCTGTGTTTAAGAAATTTACCTTGTCTTTCCATATACCCATACTACATATTCCTAATATTTTTGTTTTTACATCCTTTTTACTCTTAACCTTTTTTAATATATCTAATGTTGTATATTTACCAGTAATATTAGTATCAAGTATTAAGATCTCAAATAGACCTCTATCTACTAAATTCTCACTACTAAAATCTGCTGTATCCTGAGTCACATTATACCCATATGCTACTAAGGTATTTTTTAATATATGGGAAATAGTTTTAGATTTCTCTATAATTAAGATATTCATAACATAGATATGTAAAATTAATTGTAAAGAATAGTGGTAAATAGAAAAGATTCAAAAACTTATAGAATTAGAAATCTTAAATTCGTTTTTACACTTATCTTTTTGATTATTTTTACTGTTATAATTTTGTTATATTTGCTCTCACTTAATAGTTTCTTACCTTTTAATGTAAATAACCAGTATAACTGGATAAACATAGTTACATTCCTTTTCTTAATATTAACTTTAATATTTTCAATAGCTGTTCTTTTCTCTTACCTTTTACTAAGAGTATTTCTACAAAAAGAAGATAGTAGGTATTTAAAGATATTTTGTATTAAATGGGGATTACTTTTTACAATAGGATTTGCACTTGTATTAATACTTAATTTCTTTCATATTTTAAATATATATTGGGGAGTAGGGATATTAATAGTTGTTATACTTACCTCCTTTGTTATATGATTAACCATATATGGCAAAACCAATGAAAAAGAAAATGGGAGATGAATTTAAAGATATTCTCAATATCCTTTCAGGAGAGATGCAGTTGCGAGAAAAAGAAGAGAAGATAAAAAAGCTTAAGGAAGAGGCAATATCTCAACAAAAGACAAAAAAAAGAGTAGAGATAGCTAGTAAAGAGGTTGTATTAGAAGATAGTGATGTTCCTACGAAAAAGGTTGTACAAAATATTAAACTTTTTGAATGGGAAGCTCCTGATAGATATGAGATTAATTTTGAATCTAAGAGTTTTTGGGTTGTACTTTCAATATCATTACTGTTTGTACTTTTTCTAGCCATATTACAACAGTATTACTTAATGGCAGCTATAATAGCGCTACTTTTCTTTATATATGTAATAGGTACTAATAAGCCTAATACAATTAAACATAAGATTACTGCTAGAGGAATAGATACTGGAGGAAGAGTTTATGAGTGGTTTATGCTTAATAACTTCTGGTTTAGTATTAAGAATGGTCAATATCTTTTAATAGTTGAGACTAAGTTAAGATATCCTAGGGCTTTAATAATGCTTTTAGATCAAGCAGATAAGGATGCTCTTTTTGTACTGTTACAAGAGAAAGTGTTGTACAAAGATATTAGAAAGCAGGGTAGGATAGATACTCTTACATATGGTCAATATATCCCCTTTGAAGAGATTTAAGTAATCTTAAGGTATAATAACAGCATTGGAGAGGTGCTAGAGCTGGTTGAATAGGGCACACTCGAAATGTGCTGTTTAGGATATTTTCCTGAACCGTGGGTTCGAATCCCACCCTCTCCGTATGTTAGAAGATTTTCTCTTTGTAATACCTCAACTCCTCTATACTCTCTCTAATGTCATCTAATGCTTCGTGTGTAGATTCCTTACCTTTGTATACATCATTTCTCCCAATTCTACTTAACTGTTTAATAGTAGATACATCTATATTTCTGAAGTGCAGATGGTTTGTGAGTAGGGGCATATTGTACTCAATAAAGCTCCTATCAAATGCAATGTTAGTACCACATAGTGGTGCTTCATTTCGGTCTACAAACTGAGCAATATATTTTACTGATTCTTTATCAATATCTTCCAATGTAGATTTAGATTCTAAACATTTCTCTATGACACTATTTTTAGTATGCATTTCCTTAACTAAGTCATCCATAAGGGAGATATCTTCGTTAGTGATGTTTACATAGCCTACATAGCCCTGTGGATCTAATATATTGAGGTTTGTATCTGTAACTAATATTCCTATTTCTATTATCTTATCTTTTTTAGTACTTAGTCCTGTTGTTTCAAGGTCTATCCAGACTAGATTTTTAATAGTTTGTTCAGCCATTCCTGTTCTTTTAAATTTATACCCATATTATACATCTTCGTTAGAGAGTAGGATATCCACTGAAAGAGAGGGGTTGTGGAAAAAGTTAGAAACCCCGTAGGTACGGTATAATATTAATATAAATTACTATATAAAAACGGTTATCGCACTATCGGTATATATGTAGAGTATATAAACATTCTAAAATTTTATGTATTATGTATATATGGATGAAGAGAAACTAAGTATGGAGACAATTAACTTTGTACCCTCTATACCTAAGAAAGAAAAAGATTCAAAAAGGTTTAAATTTACTGAAATAATGCTTGTATTATCAGCATTAGGAGTATTAATATTTTTAGCATTGTTAGCTATTAATCCAAGTAAAGAAGCAGCAGAGGCTAGAAACCTTAAGAGGTCCGCAGACGTAGCTCAGATACTCTCCTATGTAAGTTCATATGTAAATGCTCAATCAGAGATTCCAGAGGCCATACCGGGCTCTACAGAGTGTGTAGAGTATGGTAATGAGATATGTAAGACAGGTCCATTTGATTGTACTGATTTAGTTAGTATGAGTTTCTTAATAGAAGAAGATGAAGAAGCCTTATTAGTAATACCTACAGATCCCCAATATATATCTATTAATGGTACTGGCTATTTCATCTCTCAAGATGAGAATGGTACCGTCACTGTATGTGCTCCCCATGCCGAAAGGAATGAAAATATATCATTTTCTAAATATATGTATTAATATTAAATATATATGAAAAAACAAGAAATATTTTCTAAATATGAGATTAAAGAGAAGGAGTTATTAATATTAATATCCGTATTTTTCTTCCTTCTATTTGCATATATGTCTGGTGAATTCTTTTGGATGAAAGATTTTCAATTAGTAGTAGACCTATTCTCCGGTATATTCGCCTTCTTTATTGGTACATTAGCCTTACTTCGTTTCTATACAAAAAAGAATTTTACTAATTACTTACTCTTAGGATTAGGTTTTCTTACAGTAGGAGTAATAGATATATTACAGATATTACTCTCATTAAATGCATTCTCTGACTTTTTCTCTGTATCTACCTCAGAGGTATTTCCTAGTACTGTAGTACTTTCTAGATTCTTCCTCTCCCTAATCTTTTTCTTAAGTTGGCTATTAATGAAAGAGGAGTACAGAGCAAGGGTATTTAAAGAGAAATTAGCTTTTGTTGGAGTACTGTTCTCTATCTCTGCCTTTATTGCCATTATTACAATATTCTCAAATATCTTTGAAGGTTTAGAATCATATACCTTCGCTATCGTTCTACAAACAGTATCTCTAATGATATATCTACTTACATTAGTAGGATACACAAGGAGTAGGGGGATGTATTACAGGAATTTTGATTTCTGGATTATCTTCTCTTTAACCTTTTCTATACTCTCTCAAATCTTTTACTTACCATATCTTAATCTAGAGTATGAGTTAATGATGAATCTCTCTATCTTAGCTAAATTAATTAGCTACGTGGTATTACTAGTAGGATTTTTGCATAGTATATATGAGATGTACAAGAGTGAGGAGAAAGCGCAATTAGATTTAAAGAGGAAGAACAAATTGCTAATTCTTACTAAGCAAAAAGTAGAGGAAGCATATATGGTATTAAGAGAAGAGAAATGGAAGTTAACAAAGGTTAACAAAAAGAAAAAGACAGACAAAATATTTAAGGATATATTAAAAAACAAGTAGTATGTACTCTCCTAAGATTAAGAAGTATCAAAAAAAATTTGAATATTCATATGCTTTTGGTGCATATCCTGTGTTAGATTTACTTAAAAATCATTCGGACAAGGTATATACAATATTTTTTAAAAGAGAAAGCTTGGAGAGTGCTGGTATAGAGGAGATACAGAATATATGTAGGCAGAAGAACATCTATATGGAAGAGAATGATAGGTTGATTGAAAAAATCTCTGTTAAAGAGAATACCTATGTAGTTGCTGTATTTAAGAAATATCAAAGTAGATTAGTAGAGAATGAGAACCATATTGTATTAGTTAATCCTTCTAATATGGGTAATCTAGGTACCATTGTTAGAACTATGTTAGGTTTTAATGTAAAGGATTTAGCCATTATTAAACCAGGAGTAGATATCTTTGATCCATTAGTAATTAGATCTACAATGGGAGCTTTGTTTAATATTAGGTTTGAATATTTTAATACCATAGAGGAGTATATTGGTAGATTTTCTAATCAGAACCTCTATCCCTTTATGTTAAAGGGTAGTAAGAGTATTAAAGATATTCAATTTGTAAAGCCATTTTCCATTATCCAAGGTAATGAATCTACAGGTTTAGATGAAAAATATATTAATATTGGAGAGAGTGTCTTTATACCTCACTCCTCTGAAATTGATTCCTTAAATCTTTCTGTTGCTACATCCATAGCACTGTGGGAGGCAAGTAAAGCTTCTCTTTAGTAAATTCCATTCCTTCAAGGTGTAAAAAATACATATTTGTGTTAAAATTGTATATTAATTTATACAAATTCAACACAAAATGGAAAAAGTAAAAAAATATTCAAGTATTACAAAACAAATTACATTCCCTAAGGTCTTAATGGAGAGGGTAGATGCTAAAGCCTCTAGTTTAGGCTATTCAATTCCTGCATATGTTAGATATGTACTTACCAAAGAATTAGAGAAGGAATCATCTCCTGTATTGGATGGGATAGTAATGGACGAAGCAATGGTAAGTAGTATTAAAAAGGGAATTAAAGAGCATAGAGAGGGTAAGAGTGTTGAGCTAGGCAGTGAGCAAGACATAAGGGAGGACTTAAGGAGAATTTTAAATGAAGAAAGTTAAATATTCTTTATACAGAACAAAAGAATATGCTAAGGACTTGAGAAAAATATTGAAGAAGAATAAAGATTTAACCCTTAAAATTGAAAGGGTGGTAATTAGAATATTAAAAGATCCGTTTTCTCCTAGTCTTAGAACTCATCAAGTGAATATCCCTTCTTTGGGTAAAGTGTATAGTTCTAGGATAAGTGGAGATTTTAGAATTTTGTGGACCTTCGAAGAGGAGGGGGTAATACTTTTACAGAGGGTAGGAGGACATTCAAAAGTGTATAGATAAATGGTATAATACAACGTTCTTTAAGAATATGGGGACGTAAGGCTTTCGACAGAAGTCATAAGTGCTGTTTGTCACAAATCGTTTTTAAGTTCGTAAAACTTAGACACAGATAAGTGTAGAAAACAAAATTAACGCTTTTGCAAGTAAGCTAAGAGCTGCATTCACTGCACCTCAATATGCTTATAACTTTGCATAAGTTTGACTAAATAAATCTAGTCAATGTCCACTATCTTTATCCCTAGTTAGGGATTTTGGACAGTCGTTACTAGGGTATAGTAAGTATACTTTGTCAGTAGAGGATACTTAGTGAATATAATTACTGAGTAGATTAATCTTTTTGTTAGATTTTTTAGTTTAATCTAGCTATACAAATCTAAATACATTTGTACATGACACTGTGCTTAACTTTTGGACGTGGGTTCAAATCCCACCGTCTCCACATTGTAAGGACTTTTATTTGCAAAACCCCCTTTTTATTAATTCCTAATATTTGACAGCAAAATATATTATTTTAGAAAGAGTAATGAACAAGACTATGCTAAAAAGGATTAC
>JAVEVH010000058.1:0-3996 GCA_034005145.1 Candidatus Dojkabacteria bacterium
GTAAGGATAAGAGGTTAAAGGATGAGTTACAGAAAAAGTATATTAAGAATTCAAATATCTTAATAAATGGATATACAGATAGAATGCAAGACTTTATTATTTCCTCTGACATTGTTATAGCTAAACCGGGCCCTGCTACTGTACTAGAAGTAGAAGGTTTAAAAAAGAAAGCTATCTTTACATATCCAGTAGGTTATCAGGAGTGGGGTAACGTAGATTATCTGACTAAGAATCCTAACTTTAAGTATATAGGTAGGGATTTTACAAATATAGAGCATACAATAGATTCTCTATTGAGTTTTGAGTATGAGAATTACTCTGGTGAAATTCATAACTCAAAGGGTATTGTTAATACAATATTAGAGGATATTAATCAATTATATTAAAACTAACAAAACCCATTTCTGATGTTGCAAATGTTTTGGATATTGGTTGATACCCTATTACTGAAGAGTATTCTAGATCTTTCTCTTTACATTCAAAGTTAAGAAACGTATTCCTATGTAAGATATCTAAATTATGTTGTGCAAAGCCGTATTCTTTAGAGGAGAGGTGTGTCCTTATTAGGAAGTATGTGTAGTCATACTGTGCTAGAAATATACTACTCTCAGGGTTTCCATAAAGTTCATTGTAGTAATATCTTCTTCTATAAGGGTCTATATATCCTATTGGCAATGTTAATAGAGAGCTAAAGCTATACTCATTCTCTCTAGGGTCTAGCTTTCTCATCTCATTTGAGTTTATTATCTCCCTTATTTCAATATCTCTAGGCGAAAGTAATTCACTTTCTGATTCTTGTACAATTTTTTCTAAATAGCTTTGCAACATTTAATTAATAATGTTGGATTAATAAGATATTATATCGTGTATGAGTAAATATTTAAAGGATATATGTTCTGTATAATGGTATTATATAGGTATATGAAATTAAACAAACTAACAAAAGAAGAGAAAGAGGTGATTATTAATAAAGGGACAGAGGCTCCTTTTACTGGTGAGTATGAGAACTTCTATAAAGAGGGGATATATGTATGTAGACAGTGTGATCAACCTTTGTATGATTCTAAAGCTAAGTTTGATGCAGGTTGTGGTTGGCCGTCTTTTGATGATATCTTTCCTAATTCAGTAAAAGAGGTAATGGACAGAGATGGTAGTAGAACAGAGATACTGTGTAGTAGATGTAATGGTCATTTAGGACATGTGTTTAGAGGTGAGGGTTTTACACCTAAGAATACAAGGCACTGTGTTAATTCTGTATCTATAAAGTTTGTAGAAAAAGAATAAAGTTTTTTCTCTTCTTAATTAGCTTTGAGAAATAAAATATTAGAGTGTTATTTTATAAAAGCTTTTAAATAAAATGGCTCTACAATTATCCTTTCATGGTAGGTATAATAACCTATTGACTATTTTTTATAGAAGCCCTAAATTTATATAAGATAATTTAAGTATATTCTTTATGAAAACAGTTCAATCTGCCCTTCTGATAGTAACTTTATCCACCTTGTTGCTAATACCTAAGGTATTTGCTGCTGATAGTGGTACTGTAGCTGCAACAGTTACAGCTCAGAATATATCTCTCTCTGTTTCAGATGGTACAATCTCATATGGAATCCTTGCAGTTTCTACTACCAAAGCTACTGTTAACCTAGCTCCTGTAGATACTCAAACTGTAACCAATGATGGAAATGTTACGGAGCAATTTAATATTAAAGGTACAGATAGTGCAGACTGGACATTAGAGAGTGCAGTAGGCCCAAATCAATATGTACATAAGTTTTGTGCTAGCTCGTGTGCTACACCTCCTACCAACTATACAGCTTTATCTGAGGCTTCTTACGCAACTCTAGCAGCTTCTGTTGTACCAGCAGGTACACAATCTTTAGACTTAGAGATATCTACTCCGTCAAGCTCTACAGTATTTACGTCGCAAAATGTTAATGTTGTTGTTCAGGCTGTTTTACCATAACGATATATTAAAAAGATATATGAAAAAAATAGTATTAACCCTTCTGTTGATTAATGTTATTCTTCTCTTGCCGTCTAGCTCATATGCTAAATTAGGAGTAGGGATAGGGACAGGAAAGATAGTGGTAGATGAACAGTTAAAGAGTGGTGTAATATACAATCTCCCGTCATTAACTATTGCTAATACTGGTGATGAAGTTGCAAACTATACTGTCTCTGTTGCATACCATACTGATCAACCAGAATTAAGGCCAGAGAAAGACTGGTTTATGTTCTCTCCAGAGGTTTTCAAATTAGAACCAGGAGAATCTAAGGTAGTAGAGGTAAAATTAAATTTACCTTTAAGAACAGAACCTGGATCTTACTTTGCATACCTAGAGGGATCACCAATTATTAATAGAGATGATGGTAAATCTTCTGTAGGTATTGCAGCTGCAGCAAAGCTATACTTTGAGGTAGTTCCTTCTAACATATTTGAGGCTATATATTTTAAAGTGATATCCTTCTTCGAAGTATATGCTCCATGGCCACAAAGAGTAAGTATTGCAATTGGAGTAATAGGTTTAGCATTAGTATTGAGAAAATATCTTAACTTTGATATTTCTTTGAAGAGAAAAGATAAAAAAGAGAATGAATGATAATGCAAAAGCTTTCCAAAATCTTCATATTTATACTCCTTGTTATATTTTCTTTGGGTAAGGAGGCCTCTTTTGCGTACTCTCCTATTAATGTTGTAGATGTGTCTCTTAGGCTATCTCTTTGTGGGGATGGTTTAGTCGAAGGTGATGAGGATTGTGAACAGGGGAGTAATATAACTAAAGCATGTTTAGATTATGGATATCAGGAAGGTACTCTTACGTGTGATTACAGCTGTAGTTATAATTATTCAAACTGTAAATATATTCCCAAGATTGAAGATGTGAAAGAGAGTGAGGTTGAGAGTCCTACTGTAGAACCTATACCTCAAACTGTAGCTCCTACAAGAGAGATATTTAGTAATCTTCCATTACTGCTTAGACTGTTTGATTTTAATAGGGATGGGGTTATAGATTTTACTGAATTCACGAATATACTATACAGTTGGGTAGAGAAGTGGAGTGCCTTTAGGCAGGTAGAGGATAAGGAGGATGTTAAGGGGGCTTGTGATGTTAATGCTGATAATGAGTGTAATGTTATAGACTTTTCAATAATATTGTATTATGTAGATAATGATTAACTGGTTGTTCAATTTGAAGTCCCTGAAGACTATATTTATGATAGTAGGAGTATTGATACTATCCTATATATTAGTGCATGTCTTTGCCCTATTAGGTATCTTTGTAGCTGTCGCTTTTCCCCTATGGTGGATTCTCTTTCCTCAGTTTACGTCATGTATATACTGTAGAAACACCCCAGTAGGTAAAAGATGTAAATCTTGTAATGAGATTGTACAGAGTAAAGTGTCTCCTCCTAAGAACTTTAGATCTGTAATATTAAATACACTTACAATATTATTGGTCTCTATATTCTCGGTAGGGACAGTATACCTAGAATACAAGGTGTTAGAGAGAGCAAACTTCTTACCAGAGAAATCTAAACTTGTAGAGTTTATTATTCCTGAGAAAAAGCAGTACAAGGTTGGGGAGATATTTTCTGTAGATTTAGAGATAGATACAAAGGATGTTGCTATTAATGCTGTACAAACAGATTTAAGTTTTGATACTGAGAAATTAGAGCTAAAAAAGCTATCCTTAGAGAAATCTTTTGCTCAGATCTTTATTCAAAAGGAGATAAATAATGAGAGTGGGTACCTTAGGCTTACTGGAGGATTACCTAATCCTGGTTACAGTGGAGAGAAAGGTCATTTTGCTACTGCATATTTTATGGCAAAAGGTGCAGGCCTAGTAGATATTTCCTATCTACCTTCTTCATTAGTTTTAGCTAATAATGGGAGTGGTACAAATATTTTAAAGAGCTATCCAACCATAACATACCTTATTAAACCGGAATATTTAACAGATACTGAAAAAGAGATGCAAGATTCAATATTCT
>JAVEVH010000059.1:0-3992 GCA_034005145.1 Candidatus Dojkabacteria bacterium
AGTCTAGTTGCTAAATCACTTCTTGCATGGCAAGTATTTGCAGGTACATTAAGACCTGTATAAAATCTAAGTTTAAAAAAAGAATATTGTGATAGAGATAGTACAGAATACTGATGATAGAAAGCAATTCTGGAAGGAAAGAAGGTTTAAGAAATCTAAGGAATTAGAAAAAGTATATGAAAAGATAGCACCAGGTATACCTCTTGTTAATGTCTCTTTTAAAGAACTTTTTTTAGAAAAATGTGAGGAGTATTTTGAGGAATTAATAGACTTAAAAAGTGAGATTAGAGAGTTAGAAAGATGGGATTCATATGAGATTACTAGAATGTTTGGTAAAGGACTTAACCCAACATCTCTTAAAACCGCTCAAAACAATGTTAAGTATTTAGTAAGTAAGATTAGACCCCAAGGTAAAGAGATTAAGGTAGTAGAGTTTGGTCCAGGCTCAGGATGGTCCACTGTAATGCTTTTTAATGAATTAAGGAAAGCGTTTCCAGATAAGGAGATACACTTACTTTCTACAGATCTCTCTCCTCATTCAATTGTATCTACTCAAAATACTCTAGACTATGCTCAAATAGATTGGCAAACATCACTTGATCCATTCTCATTCAATGAGATCCCTAATACAGCAAATAAGGTAACCTTAATGTTAGGAGATTTTAATAAGGTATTACATGAGCAAAAAGACAATACTTTTGACGGTTTCTTTTCAAGCCACGGTACAGCATACCTATCTCAAGACCAATATCTTGAACTTTTTAAACTGATGCAATTTAAAGGTAAGGACAATAGTATGTTTGTAGGTGATTCCCTGGACCCTTTGTATACGGTTCAATTAGATTCTTTACACCTTATAATGTGTTCTATGTTTCCTTCAAGAGTAAAAAATTACGACGAATATGAGTATGGAGAAAGCCTTTTAAGTAATTCTAAATTCTTTCCTGGACAAGAAGTAAAAAAATTAACTAAAGTTCATAACGATGAATCATTCCTTTTCTACTATTGGAATAACTATTTAATAAGAAAATTAAGAATAGGGTACTTAGCACAAATGATGAAATCTATTAAGATAACTACAGATGTAATAGAAGAGTATAGAGAGGATGTATATCCTTCATATTTACTTAAAGATCTTTTAATGAAGGAACAGCTTCCGTTCAAATCTCAAAGTGATATCCCTCAATGCCCACTATATATCTCTAATGCTGCATTCATTTTAGAAAAGAATGAACACTGATCTAATAGGAATAATTAATCTGTTCTCCGGAATACTCCAAATTAGTATTGGTGGCTTAGCCTATTTTAGTGATAGAGAAAGTAAAGTAAAAAAATATTACTTCCTTTCTGCGTTTTTTCTAGGAGCGTGGTCTCTTTCTCTCTTTTTTTACTCTAACCCTTACATTTTTGATAGTACAATATGGCTAAAGATAGTATATACATTTGCATACGCCATGACTTTGGGTCTTATACTTTTTGCAAAGGTATATCCAAAAGAAGATAGTAAAAGATTTAGATACTTCTTTTGGATAATATTTCTTTTAATGAGTATTGAGCTATACTTTCTTTGGTTTACAAAATATATAGTAATAGAGACACAGCATCTTCCTTCTCAGTTTAATAGCCTAGCTACAATGGGAAGACAGTATATCCTCTACGCTATACCCGAATTAATCACAGCTATTTACATAGTTAGTTACTACATAAAACAATCTAAGACATTAATAGGTATTGAAAAAAGACAAGTACAGTACTACTTTGTAGGAGGTATAATCATGTTACTACCTGTAATACTCTTTGACTTTGTATTACCTATACTTTTCAACAACACAACATATTACAAATTCAGTACGATAGGAAATACCATATGGACACTACTAGTAGGATATTCCATACTTAAAACTAGATTCTTAGATATTAGGGTAGTAATAGGATCACTGTTTGTAACCTTTACAAAAGCATTTCTAATTACAATTAGTTTTGGGTTAGTACTAATCTTTGCATATATGACTGAGCTCAAACTTAATGGTTCTGGTATTTTACGAATTTTTCTACTAAGTATTCCTCTTGGAATAATTCTTACAAAACTTTTTTCCACTATTGAAAATTTCTTTACCAAAAGTTTCATCTATGTAAATTACCACCCCATTAAAACCCTTCAGGAATACAACAGATTAATTGCTAAATCCTTAAGACTCTCAGATCTACTTACTAATCTAGCTCAAACTTTAAAAATTTCTTTTAAATCTAAATTTGTGATTTCCATAATCTTAGATAAAGAAAGAAAACCTGTATCTAAAGTACACATATCTAACCCTGACTTAACAATTGAGGAAATATCTAAAGCATTAAACATCTGGTATGACTTAAATAGTAATAGAGTAATCATTTACTCTGAGTTACTAAAAACCAAAAGAGCAGGAAAAAGAATGTTAGATGATAAGAGGAATGCAATACTTACCTTTATGCAACAAAACGATATTGAAATAATGTACCCAATAGAACAGGGGATGGAATATACCGGTGTAATACTAATAGGAAGTAAAGAAGATATGAGCTCTTACACTATTACAGATATAAAGTTTCTAGAAAGCATAATTCAGAGTACACAAATAGCTTTAGAAAGAGCATTCCTGTATAAAGATGTTGAGGACTTTAGTAATAAATTACAACAGAAAGTAAGTGAACAGACTCAAGAGTTACAAATTAAAGTTAAACAATTAGAAGAAGCAAGAAGAAAAGAGGCAGATATGATAGATATAATGGGGCATGAACTAAGGACCCCTGCTACTGTAGTAAAGCTAAATGTAGAGCTTTTAGAACGAAATATTGCTAAAGGAGATATAACTCTTAATAAATATCTTGAGAGAGTTAAAGAAGCTATTAACAATGAAATCAATTTAATAAATATACTCTTAACTAGTGCTAAGTTAGAAGGGAATAAAATCGTAATTAATAAAGAAGAAGTAGATATAAAAGATGAGATAGAAATGTCTATACATTCCCATGAGCATAAAGCACTTGAAAAAGGGTTAGAGATATTAAATAAAGTAGATATAAATACTCCTAACGTATATGCAGATAAAGGAAGAACTATTGAAATCCTAAATAACTTTATAAGTAATGCTGTTAAATATACACAGAAAGGTAGTGTAACTGTAGAGAGTAAATTTAATAAAGATTTCGTAATAATTTCTGTGATCGATACTGGACAAGGAATACCTAAAGATGAAATAGAAAGACTAGGAAAGAAGTTCCATAGAGTTGAGAACTACATTGACCCTAAAGATGAGAAAGGATTAGACATAGTTAGGCCAGGAGGAACAGGCTTAGGACTGTTCGTTACATATGGCCTTGTTGAGAAAATGGGAGGTGATATATGGGTAGAAAGTGAGGTAGGAAAGGGTAGTACATTTACCTTCTCTCTTCCAAGATATAACGGTGAAAAGAATATGAGTATAAATACTCCAAAGAGTATGTTTGAAAAGTTAGGATTAAAGAGATAAATGAGAAAAAAGATTCTAGTAAACGACCTAATGCAACAGGGGTATGTATATTACCTTGTAGAACCAATCGGTAAGAATTTTGACCCTCTGTTTAAACCAGAGCTTACTCCAAAACAAATGCTTGAATTAGGAGTATTTGGTGGTAAATATATGACAGATTGTACTAATGAATTCCCAAAGGATTGGTTTACTAATGCTAAGCTTTCTCCACTTAAAAAAGATATTACACTAAACTACTTTAAAGTAGATGCTAGTATGCCTTTATCATACTGGAAAAAGAAAGGGTGGATATATCATGAAGATCCACGAGGATGGTTTCAATGGTATTGTAGATATTACATGGGAAGAAGAATACCTCCAGAGGATGAAAGACAGATTAAAAGGTGGAGGGCTTTAAAATGGCATGTCATAGCTATAGAGAAAAATTGTATTAAAATGAATTTAAATTGTAGAAAGAAACAGAGACAAGCAGTATTACATTGGGCA
>JAVEVH010000001.1:0-66991 GCA_034005145.1 Candidatus Dojkabacteria bacterium
CAGAATGTGGAATCGCGATTGTTTAACGGAGATAAGCTACCCCGGGGATAACAGGCTGGTGGTGCCCGATAGTTCATATTGACGGCACCGTTCGGCACCTCGATGTCGGCTCGTCACATCCTGGGGTTGGAGAAGACCCCAAGGGTTCGACTGTTCGTCGATTAAAGTGGCACGTGAGCTGGGTTCAGACCGTCGTGAGCCAGGTCGGTCTCTATCCGGTATGGGCGTTGTATATTTGAAGGATTCGACCCTTAGTACGAAAGGATCAGGGTGTGGTAACCTCTAGTGCACCAGTTGTTCTACCAAGAGCATCGCTGGGTAGCTAAGTTGCTTTAGGATAAGTACTGAAAGCATATAAGTACGAAACCTTTCCTAAGATTAAATATACTTGCATAGCTTGTCTATGCGGAAGGTCCGTGGGAGACTACCACGTTGATAGGCTCTAGGTGTAAGCATAGTAATATGTTTAGCCGAGGAGTACTAATAGACCAAAAGCTTCATATATTTTTGCTATCTATTCAGTTTTGAGTGTGAATAACACTCTTTTGCTCTTTAGAATTAAGTCCTGAGGATTACTGTTAGCAATAACTAGTAGTCGTCAGGCGATAGGGATTCTTTAATTAGGATTTTTGTCGCCTGGCGATTGTAGCAGAGTGGAACTACCTGACTCCATCCCGAACTCAGAAGTAAAACACTCTAGCGCCGAAAATACTTGGACCTTTGGTCCTGGGAAGATAGGTCATTGCCAGGATTTTAGAATTCGAAACCCCACTTTAAAGAGTGGGGTTTTTACTTTTTATAGGGTGTTTAGACAATTCCAGGCATTTTCGGCTTGTTATAATCATTTGTTTCTGCTTAAAGCGTTTTTGAGTATCTTCCTTTATCGTAACTTTATATATATTTTAGCATCCTTGGAGTATTAATAGTTACTAAGAGGAGGGTGGTTTGTAGGGCGCTGGTGCTGAGTGCAAGTCTGTATCCGTATTGTAGTTAAGGGTATTTAGCTAGTACAATATATTTGTACGTATCTTTTCTAAAACTAACATAAAACAGCTAATAATTGAACTAGTTTGATTATGATATAATAAGTTTAGAAATAAAATTATAGGCCACCCTCTATGGAAGAGAATTCTGAATTTAAATCAATAGATATAGAAGGATCTGATCAAGTAGGGAAGGGTGATGCTGTAAAAAATCTTGCTCAAGAATATTGTAATAAAGGCATAGATACAACTGTTGTTTCTTTCCCATACTACGCTTGTCCAATTGGATACTGTATACGAACTGCTCTAAAAGAGGGCTTAAGTAGTGAAATGAATATTGATAAAGAAAGAGAGGTTCATGTTAAAATGAGTCTTTTTGCTCTAAATCGTTTAGAGATATTAAACAGTATTATGAGTCACCCTAATAAAGGTATCTATTTATTTGATCGAGGACCTTTTAGTAATGCACTTACAATAGCGTATTCATTAACTGAGGGTCAAAATGGTAATGAGATAGAGGATTTTGCCAATACTGCACTAGATTTAGATGAATATTTTAGAAAAGTATTGAGTATAGATAAGTGTGTAATACAATTACAAACAGAAGAGCAACAATGGACTCAAAGTAGGTCAGAGAAAGCTGATTTGTATGAAAAGAGTGATGTACAAGAGAAAAGTAAAGAAGTGTATTCCATATTTGAGCAAAGAATAGGGGATGGATGGAAGAATATAACTACTAAAAAGAGTAGTGGATGGAGGAGTAGGGAAGAGATTAAGCATGATTGTATGGATTTCTCATCTTCTAGGTTACATATCTATGGTAAAAGACATCGTTCAAGGAGAATTCCTAAATATCTTGGTATAGAGGAGGTACAAAGATACCTCTATACTAATTCTCATGTTGATTTGGAGCTTAGAGAGGCTTGGTTAGAAGCTTTAAAAGAGAACTGTAAGGAAGATATATACAAACTTTCTAAAGATATATCAGAGAGTATTGTAGAGAGTGTAGAGAGTATAAAATGGTACAATAAAGATATTAAGAATGAAGTTAAAAGGATATTAGAATTAAATCCAGAGGTTCTATATGTATTCGAATATATGTACGGAGAAAGGTTTTTAGTTAAATTCCTTAACTCTTTAAATGACTAAAAAGGAAAGGGCAATTAGATTACTTAGGATACTAGAAGATATGTATCCTAATGCTGATACTGAGCTTAAAAATTGGAACACACCTTTCCAATTTCTTGTTTGTATAATGTTGAGTGCTCAAACTACTGATAAACAGGTAAATAAGATAACTGAACAGCTATTTACTATATACCCCGATACGTATACGATGGCATTGGCAGAAATAGAAGATATTGAGAAATATATATCCTCTGTTAATTACTTTCATACTAAGGCTAAACATATTAAACAGACAGCTACAATATTACTAAAAAAGTACAACGGTGAGGTACCAATTACATTAGAGGAGTTACTAGAGCTTCCAGGAGTAGGGTATAAAACTGCTAATGTGTTTCTAAATGATCTTTACAAGGCTAATTTAGGTATAGCGGTAGATACTCATGTTAAAAAGACCGCTATTAAGTACCGTTTAACTAAAAATACAGACCCTAACAAAATATCTAAAGATTTAGAAAAGATATATCCCAAAGAGCAGTGGTGGAAGATTAATAGGTATTTTGTATTATATGGTAGATATGATTTTAAAATTGATTTAGACTTGGAAATAGATATAGTCAAAGAGTAAAGTAGGTGGTATAATCCTACTCGCAGTACTATTATTTTAGTGTATGTATGTAATACTGCTAATTCATACATCGCCATAGGATATATATATGGTAAATACAAAAGTTAAGAATACAGATGCTAAAGATAAGGCAATGTATTCAGAGTTAGATACATTTCTTTCAGATGATTCTCATAAGATTAAGCAATTAAGCAAAGGTGAGATTGTTGAGGGAGAAATCGTAAGTATTAATAACGGAGTTATCGTTGTTGATATAGGTTTCAAATCAGAGGGTATTATAGCTGGTAAAGAGCTTAAATCTGACATACTTGATTGGACAAAATTAAGTGTTGGAGACAAGATCTTGGTATATGTTGTAAAACCTGAAGATGAGAAAGGACAGTTAGTACTTTCAATTAGAAGAACACAGCAAGCAAGTGCATGGTTAGCATTAGAGAATGCTAAAAAGAGCAATGAGGTAGTAGAGGCTACAGTTGTAGAGTCTAATAATGGAGGATTAATTGTTGAGATTGGTAAAGGTATTAGAGGCTTTATACCTACTTCTCAATTAGATGCAACTAGAGTGTATGCTAATGGAGTTAGACAGGTTGGTAAAGATATTTCATCTAGAGTACAAAAGAGATTAAATACCTTAATTGGTGAGAGTATTAAGACAAGAATTATTGAGCTAGATAGAGAGAAGAATAGAATTATTCTTTCTGAAAAGATGGTTACCCAAGCTAGAGATTTAGAGAAGAGAGCACAAACTCTTAAGAAAGTTAAAGAGAGTGATGTACTTAAGGGTACAGTAAGTGGTATTACACCTTTTGGTATATTTGTTAATGCTCAAGGATTAGAAGGGTTAGTACATCTTTCGGAGCTCTCATGGGATAAGGTTGAAGATATTGGAGCTATATACAAAGTAGGAGATACTGTTGACGTTATGGTCATTGGTCTTTCTGATGGTGGTAAGAGAGTAGCTTACAGTGTTAAGAGATTACAGCAAGATCCATGGTCTCAAGCTATTTCCCAATTTAAGGTTGGCGATGTAGTAGAGGGAGAGATTCAAAAGGTTGTTCCTTACGGTGCATTTGTAAGAATAGGGGAAGGATTAAATGGGTTAATACATATCTCAGAGCTTTCTGATAAGTTGGTAAAAAATCCAGAAGATATAGTTAAGGTAGGGCAGGAAGTAAAGGTTAAAATCCTTTCTATATCATCTACTGAAAGACACTTAGGCTTAAGCCTTAAATCTGGTAGCACAACTACTGTGTCTACACCATCTCCAAAGCTAAATGATGAGGAGTTGGCAGAGGCATTAGATGCTGCTATAGATTCAGAGATTAAGTAATTTCTATTAAATAGAATAAAAAGAGGGTATTAATACCCTCTTTTTTGGTATAATGAGATATGGAGAAGGTTACTAAAAAACATATATTCACAAGACTATCTAAAAACTCTCGTATAGGGATAAGGAATGCATCATTAATATCAGAGCATTTAAAAAGTAAAACAATAGAGCCAGAACATCTCTTAGTAGGAATACTTCTTAATGAGAATGCCCTTGCTACTAAGGTTATCATTAGTATGGGGTTTAATGTAAAGGAGTTGATTACTAAGGTTTTAGGTAGTAAGAGTGTAGATGTAATTGTAGATGTTAATAAGCCAAAAGAGGTTAAATTTTCCTCTACTAGTAGGGAGATATTAAGAAGAGCTTTTGATTGGTCTCAAAGACTTGCTCATGTATATGTTGGTTCTGAGCATCTAATGTTGGGAATATTAGAATCTAAGGATTCCTTTATCGTTGATTTAGTTAATCAGGGTATTACCTCAAGAAGATTCCAAAAACATCTTTCAGAAATAGCGACATATCCTCTAGGTGTATTAGCTAAGCCTGATATACAGGGTATGGGTCCTGATCAGGGTAGGATATTAGAGAGTATTGGTAAAGATTTAGTAGAGCTAGCTAGAACAGGGGATTTAGATCCTTTAGTAGGTAGGGAGGATGAGCTTTCTAACGTTATTAAAATTCTAAGTAGAAGGAAAAAGAATAACCCTATTATCGTTGGTGATGCTGGAGTAGGTAAGACTGTATTAATAGAGGGTTTAGCACAAAAGATTGCAGATGATAGAGTACCTCCATCTCTAAGAGATATGAAAATTGTAGAGTTAGATGTAGCTAGTATTATGGCAGGTAGTAGGATGAGGGGTGATGTAGAGGAGAAGGTTTTAGATATTGTAAATGAGGTAGTAGAGTCAAATAACACGATTCTTTTCATAGATGAAATACATACCATTCTTAGCTCTGGCATCCCAGGAGGTGGTTCTGAGATTGCCTCTATACTTAAACCTGCATTACTTAAGGATGATTTTAGGTGTATTGGTGCTACTACTACAGATGAATATTCTGCATATTTTGAAAATGATAATGCTCTTGCTAGAAGGTTCCAACCAATATTTCTTAAAGAGCCTAGTATAGAGGAGAGTGTTCAAATATTAAAGAACTTAAAACCCATACTCGAAGCACATCACAATATTAGTATAGATGAGGAGGCTGTACAGTTAGCTGTTAGCTTGTCAGATAGATATATTAGTGATAGGTATTTACCTGATAAGGCAATAGATTTGTTAGATGAAGCTAGTGCTACTAAGAGATTGAGTGTAGAGGGTGAGTATGAAAATATCTCTTCTTTAATGGCAAAGTTAAGAAGTCTTCAAAATGCTAAAAAGGAGTATATATTACAGGGTAAGATGGAGAGAGCAGAGAAGTATAAGAAAAGTGAAGAGTCCATTATGAGAAAGATTAAGGTTTTAGAGAAAGAGAGAGAGGAGAGTAAAAAGAAAAGAGATAGTATTGTTAATACTGAGGATATTAGAAAGGTTGTTTCTAATTGGACAGGTATTCCTCTTAATACATTAGGTAGTAAAGAGAAAACAGCTTTGCTTAAATTAGATAGTAAGATTAATCTCTCCGTTATTGGTCAGAAAGAGGCTGTAGAGGGAGTAGTTTCTGCAATCAAGAGAGCAAGAACAGGTATTTCTGATGTTAGTAGGCCATGGGCATCATTTCTTTTTTTGGGTCCTACAGGAGTAGGTAAGACACAGTTAGCTAAGGTTTTAGCTCAAGAGCTTTTTGGTAAGGAAGAAAGATTAATACAAATAGATATGAGTGAGATGATGGAGATGCATAGTGTATCTAAATTAATAGGTTCCCCTCCTGGTTATGTAGGGTATCAAGAGGGTGGTTGGTTAACAGAGAGTGTTAGAAGAAATCCACATAGTGTAATACTTTTTGATGAGATTGAAAAAGCACATCCTGATGTTTTAAATATACTTTTACAGATATTAGAGTATGGGCATCTTACTGATGGTAGGGGTAGGAGAGTTAATTTTAAAAATACCATAGTTATACTAACCTCAAATATTGGTGCAGAGGAAATTAGTAGAGATAAAGTGTTAGGGTTTTCTACCTCTAAAACTACAGGACGAAATGGTGGTAAGTCGGAACAAGCCTATAATTCTATGAAGTCTGAATTAATGAGTGAGTTAAGAAAAACATTGAGGCCAGAGCTATTAAATAGGTTAGATGATATTGTAATATTTAGAGCATTGAATACCAGAGATGCTAAAAAGATTGTAGAGTTACTTTTGGAGGAATTAAATGGTAGATTAAGTAATCAGAATATTAAGATATCTTTAAGCAAGGAGTTACTTACTCATATTGTTAAGGAAGGGTTTAGTGAAGAGTATGGTGCTAGACCTCTTAGAAGAGTTCTTCAAGATTTAGTAGAGAGTACTGTTGCAGATCGTATATTAAAAAATGATAGTGAGGGAGAGATATCTTTGGGAATAGAGAAGGGTAAGATTAAGATTTTAAACTAAATTATTTTCATATCTAGATGAAATATATCTGTAGTTCATGTGGTAGTGAGTCACTTAGATGGTCTGGTAAGTGTAGTGTTTGTAATGAGTGGGGTACTTTAGAGGAACTAAGTGAGGAAATTGTAAATACCAATGGAAAAGCAGGTAGTAGTACAAAGGCTTCCTATAGGGCTATTACAGAATATAGAAGTGGTACCGATAGTAAAAAGGTCGCTAAGAATAGATTGAGTACGGGATATAAGGAGTTTGATAGGGTATTGGGTGGTGGATTAATATCTGGAGAGGTTGTATTAATGAGTGGAGAGCCAGGTGTAGGTAAATCTACCATTCTTTTACAAGTAGCTTTAAATATATCTTCTAAACTTCGTGTTTTGTATGTATGTGGAGAGGAATCTCCATCTCAGTTAGTATCTAGGTTAGATAGGTTAGCAAAAGAAAAAGACAATGTAGAGAATATATTTGTAACTAATGATGTAGTAGTCGAAAATATTTACAATCTTGTTTCAGAAGAGGAATTTGGATTAGTAATAGTAGATTCTGTACAGAGTGTAAGCTCTTTAACCTCTAAAGGATATCCTGGAAGCATCAGTCAGGTTCGAGCTTCAGGAGCTCTTTTAACACGTCTTTCTAAAGTAACTGGTGTACCATCTATACTTGTAGGACAAATAAATAAAGGGGGAGATATTGCTGGTCCAAAGATATTAGAGCATATTGTAGACTGTGTTTTGTACATAGAGGGGGGAGAATTTAATCAGTACAGGATATTAAGGGGTATGAAAAACAGGTTTGGTTCCACGAATGAAATAGGGGTATTTGAGATGACATCCATGGGTTTGCAAGAGGTTGGTAATCCATCTCTAATATTTTTAGATTCTAAATCAGCTGTTTCAGGTAGCGCTATTGGTGCAATACTTCAGGGTTCTCGTGTAGTTTTTGTAGAGGTACAGGCATTGGTTGTAGAAAGGGGTGCTGAGGTAGGTCCTTTGAGAAGGGTTGCTAATGGTATTAAAAAACCAAGATTAGATATGCTTTGTGCTGTTTTATCTAGGAGAGCAGGTGTATTTTTAGGAGATAAGGATGTGTTTGTTAATATAGTTGGTGGTGTAACTGTATCAGATCCTGCTGTAGATTTAGCTGTTTGTGCTGCTATTAAGTCAGCAGTAAAGGATACTGTGTTGGAGAAAGAATCTATATATTTTGGTGAGGTAGGTTTAACTGGTGAGATTCGTGGTACATGGGGTTTAGATTCAGTTCTGTCTGAAGCTGCAAGAGTAGGGTATAAGAGTGCATATATAGGCAATACTTCTGTTAAAAGGAAGAGGGATTTAAAGGTTACTGTAGTAAAGAGTATAAAGACCCTCTAGTTATTGCAAATATCCGTTCACATTTTTCGTAACACTTAGTTCTATTATATATTTCCGTAACATCGATACCGTTTATAAGCCTAAAAGCCTTGGTATGTAATAACTTATATATTTATCCTCAGTGTGAATACTTCTTATAGGGTTGACATATTACATACAAAGGGATTATAATATGTTGTTCATTTAATAACTGTGTGGATATCTTAATTTTCTCCCTTTGTCTGGGGTGCCACAAACACATCTGGGCAAAAGGAAAAGATTAAGATATTTCAAGTCTCTCTTTAGTATGAGTTTAGGGTAAACTCAAATAAAGGAAGATTTGGGAAGCACAGTGTGCTCTCCGATTTTATATTATTAGTTTCGCTAATAGTATGATACCGGGGTCGGTTGGGGCAGTACCGATCCCATCTTTCTTTTTTCATAGTTGACTTCTAATATTTGATTGAATATACTAAGAAAGATTGAAAGGCTTATTGCCCAAAATTATTAATTTCCCTGTTATATATATATGGTTAACAAAACAAAGAGTATTAAAGAGTATGAACAGATGACTCTCGCTATGCTTCGTGCTGAAGCAAAGAAATTAGGTATGGAGGACTTTATGGAACTCCAGAAAAGAGAGCTTATGATTGAAATATTAAAGAAATCTACCTCCGATGAGGGGTATGTTTTTGTTGAAGGTATCCTAGAGGTACAAAAAGATGGCTCACATGGTGTATTAAGAACTGATGGAGTACTTCCTGGAGATAATGATGTATATATAGGGGGGTCTCAGATTAAGAAGTTTAGTCTTAGAACAGGAGATGTAGTATCTGGTCCTGCTAGATTACCTAAAGAGAAAGAGAAGTATCTTAGTTTACTAAGAGTAGATACTGTATATGGTAAGCCTGCTGCAGAGGCAGCAAATAGACCTGTTTTTATGAAAATGACACCTATATTTCCTAATAGACAGATTAAATTAGAAAGTAAACCAGAGGTTCTTTCTACTAGAATGATAGATTTACTCTCTCCAATTGGTTTTGGTCAAAGAGCTATGGTAGTTTCTCCTCCTAAGGCTGGTAAAACATGGTTACTCAAAGATATTGCAGATGGTATTGCAGCTAATAATCCTAAGGCTAAATTAATAGTAGTATTGGTTGGTGAGAGACCTGAAGAGGTTACTGATATGAAAAGATTTGTAAAAGGAGAGGTATATGCTTCTAACTTTGATGAGCTTCCTGAGCATAACTGTAGAGTTGCTGAGATGGCACTTCAAAAGGCTATGTGTATGGTAGAGTGGGGAGAGGATGTCATTATCTTAATGGATAGTATTACTAGATTAGCTAGAGCATACAATATTACTATGCCTACATCAGGTAAGACTCTCTCTGGAGGTTTTGATCCTGTAGCTTTATATCCACCTAAGAGATTCTTTGGTGCTGCTAGAAACTTCGAAGAGGGTGGTAGTTTAACAATTATCGCTACTGCTTTAGTAGAAACTGGTAGTAGAATGGATGACTTAGTATATGAGGAGTTCAAAGGTACAGGTAATATGGAGCTACATTTAGATAGATCTTTGGCTAACAAGAGAATATATCCATCTATAGATGTAACTAAATCAGGTACTAGAAATGAAGAGCTACTTTTAGGTAAAGAGGTTTTGAATCAATCATGGAGAATTAGAAGGATGATAGAGATATTAGATCAAAACGAGAATCCTACTGAAGTGCTCGTAAGTCAGCTTAGAAAGACAAAATCTAACGAGGAATTCCTCGCAACACTACATGAGGCCTAATTTTGGTATAATGTGTAGTATTTCAAATGGAAAGAAAAGATTCGCAACACAACATATCGGGTTTAAGCTTTAGGGACCTTTCTATAGATTCTCCGGAATCTAATCAAGAGGGTGATTTTATATTCTTAGATACTGATATTTCAAATGATTCTGATTTAAGTAGAGCAAGGAAAGTATTCCAGTTTATTGCTAAAAAGTTTAACCCTAGAAAAGGGTTTTTAGCATTTTTAATAGACTTTATTGAATACAACCTTTCTAGATTAAGAATAGTGTGGGTATTAACCTCTGTACTTTTCGATATATTCTTTAAGAGTTTTGAATCTGTAAAAAATAGTATTGTAAGAAGGATGTTCTGGGGTAGAGGAGCTTTTCTTAAGTATGTTATACAGATAGCTAGTATTGTATTAGCCTTTATATTAAGTATTTCATATATCTATAGGACACCAACTATAATAAATGCTAATGAGGAAGAGTTAGACTATATATCTGTAGCAGAGAGTGATTTACTTGCTATGAATGCTACTCTTAATACCGCTATTCCAAAAGATAGGGAGAGAAGAGGTACTGATACATATATAGTTATGAATGGTGATACCTTAAGTACCATAGCCAGCAAATATAATATTTCTGTTGCTACAATCAAATGGGCTAACAGTTTAGGTTCTGATTTAGTAAAGCCTGGGCAAGAGTTAGAGATTCCTCCTGCAGATGGTGTATTAATTAAGGTTAAGAGTGGTGATACACTCGCATCTTTAGCTAAGAAGTATGCTGGTAATGAACAATCTATTGCTGACTTTAACTGGTTAGATTACCCATTTACCTTAGTAGCAGGACAAGAGCTATTTATTCCTGATGGTAGAATGCCTGAGGCTCCAAAGCCTGTATATGCCGCTACACCTAAGTCATATTCCTCTGGTTCAAGTAATCCAACAAAATATACAACTTCATATGTAGATCCTAATGTAGGAAGATTTTTGGGATGGCCTGTTGCTGGAGGTAGTGCAAGGATATCACAATATTACAAAGGTACACTTCACAGAGGTGTAGATATTGCTGATAGGAGTTTACCAAATCTTAAGGCTGCTGCTGGTGGTACCATTATCTTTGCAGGTTGTGCAGGTTACTGTCCTCCTTTAGGTTCTACATATGGTGGCTCTGGATACGCATGGTCTATACAAATTGATCACGGTAATGGATATACCACATGGTATGCTCACTTAAAGAATATCTATGTAAGGACTGGTCAGAAGGTAAGTAAGGGTCAAACTATTGGTCAGATGGGTTCTACTGGTAGATCTACTGGTCCTCACGTACACTTCGAGTTAAGAAGGGGTGCAGCATACGGTACTCAAATCAACCCCATGCTATATACCAGTTGGTAATATTTCAGGTATAATTCTCAGGTAGGGCTCATAGTTTAGTTGGGAGAACATCGCATTCGCATTGCGAAGGTCGCCGGTTCAACTCCGGCTGAGTCCATATACATGTGGGCCTGTAGCTCAGTTGGCTAGAGCACATCGCTGGCAGCGATGGGGTCAGGGGTTCGAACCCCCTCAGGTCCATTTTGTTTACATATGTACATCAGAAGGTTAGGGGGATTGAATACTTTTCACAGCTATGTAAAACGGCTTGTTAATGGGAACTTTTCAAATCACAATATTTAAAGTAAAATACTCACATAACTAATACACACATATATATGAGTAAGGAGTACAATCCAAAAGAGTTTGAGAAGAAGTGGCAAGACAAATGGTTTGAAGATCTTGCATATGAGGGTAAGGATTTCGATAGTAGGCCTAAGTACTACCTTTTAGTAGAATTTCCATATCCATCTGGTCCTGGTACACATATTGGTCATGCTAGAAACTACTCTATGATGGATGCTGTAGCAAGGCTTCGAAGAATGATGGGTTACAACGTTATGTACCCAATTGGTTGGGATGCTTTTGGTTTACCTACAGAAAACTACGCTATTAAAGTAAAAAGACCTCCTCAAGATATCACTACAGAAAATATTGATAACTTTAGAAGGCAGCTTAAGAGCTTAGGTCTTTCATTTGATTGGAGTAGGGAGATTAATACCTCTGATCCGTCATATTATAAATGGACACAGTGGATTTTCTTAAAGCTTTTTGAGAAAGGGCTAGCGTATAAGTCCGAATTACCAATTAACTGGTGTCCGAAATGTAGAGTAGGATGTGCAAATGAGGAAGTAATTAACTCAGTACATGAAAGATGTGGTACTAAGGTAGAAGACAGAAATATTAGTCAGTGGGTACTAAAAATAACGGAGTATGCAGATAGATTAGATGATGATTTGGATATGGTAGACTTCCCAGACTCTGTAAAAGCATTACAAAAGAATTGGATAGGGAGAAAGACTTGGTATGATATCAACTATAAAGTCGAAAATAGTGATACTGTAATTACTGTTTCTACTACTAGACCAGATACTCAATTTGGATCTACCTTTGTAGTTATAGCACCTGACAGCGAGATTCTAGAGGGCCTAATGAGTGATATCCCTAAGGAAAATATTCAGGAGGTAAAGAGATATGTATCAGAGTGTAAAGAAAGCAGTGAAGAGGAGAGGCAAAGCTCTGATAGCGAGAAGAGTGGCGTCTTCACAGGGTTATACTGCGTCAATAGCATCACTAGTCAAAGACTGCCAATATGGGTTGCTAACTTCGTATTAACAAGCGTTGGTACAGGAGCAGTAGTGGGAGTCCCAGCTCATGATAAGAGAGATTTCGAATTCGCATCTAGGTATGGTATTCCAGTGGTTAGAGTGATTGAAGGTAATAATGGAGATAGATCGGATATATCTAAAGCAGAAGAAGTGTATGAAGACGAGGGAAGGGTTTTTAGCTCTGGCTTTTTAGATGGGATTAGCAGTGAGGAAGCTAGAGTGAAAGTAGGAGAATTCCTTAAGAAAAATAATGTGGGGGACGTTGTTACTAGATATCACCTACATGATTGGATATTTTCTAGGCAACATTACTGGGGTGAGCCCATTCCAATAGTTCATTGCCCTAAGTGTGGTATGGTTCCTGTACCTGAGGATGAACTTCCAATAGAATTACCAAAAGTAGATAGCTATGAACCAACTCAAACGGGTGAATCTCCACTAGCTCAAATGACAGAGTGGGTAAATACTAAATGTCCGAAATGTGGAGGCTTAGCTAAACGAGAAACAGATACGATGCCTAACTGGGCAGGCTCTAGTTGGTACTACCTAAGATACTGTGATCCTAAAAATGAGAAAGAATTTGTTAAAAAGGAGTTAAGTGATTACTGGATGCAAGTAGACCACTATGAGGGTGGAGAGGAGCATATTACTCTTCACTTGCTTTATTCTAGGTTCTGGCACAAGGTTTTGTATGATTTAGGCTTAGTAAGAGACCCAGAGCCATACAAAGCTAGATCTATACATGGGATAGTGTTAGGAGAGGGTGGTGTTAAGATGTCTAAGTCTCTTGGTAATGTAATTGGTCCTGATGATTTAGTAAAACAGTACGGTGTAGATGTTTCTAGAGGTTACCTAATGTTCATGGGTCCATATGATGGCAATGTAGAGTGGAGTACTAGAACTATACAGGGAGTAAAGAGATTTGTGTCTAAATACTATACCTTCCTAAACGATTCTTATGAGAAAAAAGTACCTGAGAGTACTCATGAAGTGAAAGTAGGGGTAGAAAGATTGTTAGAGAGGGTAGAAAACAATATCTTAGACTTCAAATTTAATACCGCTATTGCTGCTTTAATGGAATTTTATAATAGTTTTTCAAAATCTAGCTTTGATAGTAAAGACCTAGAGAAAATTATTTTAATTACAGCACCCATATTTCCTCATATTGCTGAGGAAATATGGTCAACAACTATGGGGAAGAGCTATTCCGTGCATAGCCAAAAATGGCCTAAGATTGATAAAAGTTTGTTAGTCGAAGATAATATTGAGATTCCTGTTCAAATTAATGGGAAAGTAAGGGGTACTATCACTATTCCTAAAAATAGTACTCAGGATCAAGTACAAGAATTAGTCCTTAAATCAGATACTCTAGGTCACCACTTATCTGGTGTATATATAGAGAAGTTTATCTATGTTCCCCAAAGGATAGTAAGTATCATTTTGTAGGGTGTAAATATAGTCAAAAAGCTTTGACAAACGTACACATTTCTACTATTATTTTATCACAGATCATATAGCTCGAAAACACTGTCATATTAAAGAAAATAAAGGTCTGTGAAATATGATAAAAACTAACTGCCCAAATATAGCAAAAAACTTATTCATTTTGCTGATAGTATCCTTTATTTTTGCTAGCTTAATCCTTACTCCAACATATGCTTTAACATCCGACACTATTAACTTCCAAGGGAAGATAGTAAGAAATGATACAGGCTATGAGGGACTCAATGTCATACCAGGTACTCCAGCGTGTGTAGTAAGTGGTGCAAGTAATGATACCTGTGACTTCCAAGTAGCATATTACACAGCATCAACAGGAGGTACCCTTCTTCTTACAGAAACATTCTTAAACAGAGAGATAGGGGAATATGAGGGTATATTTGAGCTTTCCTTAGGCAGTGGATCTGTGACTACTACTGGGCAGTGTAGGGATGGTACCTGTAATACCGTAGGTGAGGTAATTTCAGAGTATGGTGATATATATCTTGAATTAAAATTTGCTCCTGATGGTACAAACTTAACAGAGACCTTTAACAGGATGCCTTTAGAAGCAAGTGCATATTCAATTTTTTCTAAATATGCAGAGGGTGCACACGATGCTTTTAAACTAAGTACTTCCATTAGTTCTCAAACACAATCATCTCCTACAACAGGTATGGTGTATTACAATACCACTGCAGGAGAGGTACAAGTCTACAATGGGAGTGGATGGGAGAACATTAGTGGTGAGTCCTTGTGGACAGATGCAGGAACATTTACCTACCTTACCTCGGCAAGTGATGATTTAGTACTTGGTGCTAATACTGTAGCTGGTTCTACATTTTTCTTTGATATGGATGGGAGTAGTGGAAGCTACTTTGAGATAGATAATGGTGCTAATACAGAAAGGCTTTTTACAATATTAGCTAATGGAAATGTTGGAATAGGTACAGCATCTCCCGGAGCTAAGTTGGAAGTGGCTGGGGCAAGTTCCACGATTACAAATTCTACTGGTAACCTCACTATTTCGACTGGTGGGTTAAATGGAAATATCATATTTTCACCACATGGGACTGGTACTGTTCTAGTTGAGTCTACATTTGGGATTAAAGAGACGGGTACAACTCCAACCTACTACACATATTTTCAAGGTGGAGATCAGGGGGGTAACATTACTTATACATTACCAGTAAATGATGGTGATGCTTCCCAAGTACTTACTTCAAATGGTAGTGGTGTTCTTAGTTGGAGTACAGTCCTAACAGGTGCTTCTAGATGGAATGAGATAGCGGCTCCTAATGGTAATACTTCAATGAGTCATGGTACATATACAACATCTTTTACATTTACAAATACAACAACATCATCATTTAGTTTAACGGGTAATAGTATATCTTCTGGTAAATTATTTTCTTTAGCTTCTTCTTCAGTAGGGTTAACAGGTTCAGTAGCGGATATTACATTGTCTGGTAGTAATGCAGCTAATACAGGGAGTTTGCTTAGTTTAAATAATACGGGGACTTTAAATACAGGTACTACAATGGTAATAAATCATTATGCTACTGGTACTAATAACTTAGCATTTAGAGTAAATGATGTATCAGCAGATACTACACCATTTGTAATAGATGGGAATGGGAATGTGGGAATTGGGACAACTACCCCAGAAGGGTCACTGACTGTAAATGGTAGTGTTGGTATTGGTGATAATGCGAGTATAACGCAAGCCAGCCATTTTGTTGACATATATTCGACAACAGATTACGGTGGATCAAATGAATCTACTTTAAGAGTAAGAACAGCAGTAGAAGGTAATTTGACAGGTACTGAGATGGCTGCACTTGCATATAGAAATTCAAATTGGCGAGTTCTTTATGCTCAGCAGGGCAGTGCAGGTTCAGCACTCTATACAGATGGAAATGTCCATTTTATGAATGGAAGTGTTGGTCTTGGTACGACAAGTCCTCAGAGTATCTTTAACATATATCACGCAACGGATCCTAAAATAACACTTCAGAACAGTACTACAGGAGTAACAAGTACAGATGGGTTCTATATTTCAGAAATTGGCTCCAATGCATATTTGTGGAATAGAGAAGACGGAGAGATGTATTTTGCAGTCAATAATGGCACTGCCTTGACTATTCAAGCGGATAAAGATGTAATTGTAAATTCCGGTAACGTAGGAATAGGTGACACCACCCCCGCCTCTCTCTTCACAGTAGGTAACAATGATGTGTTCCAAGTAAGCAGTACAGGAGATTTAGTAAGTATAAAGGGAGTCTCTTATGTATGGCCAAGTGCTAATGCAACAGGAATGTTAACAAACAATGGAAGTGGAACATTATCATGGACAGATTTAAATGCAGGAGATGAATTATTACCAACAGGAACAGAAGGACAGATGTTATATAACAATGCAGGAGTATGGACAGCATATAGTGGAATGTATTGGGATGATGTAAATAGTAGATTGGGGATAGGGACTACGAGTCCAAGTACAAAGTTTGATTTGGTAGGAAATATGAAGACCTCAGGTTCAATATTTTCGGATGAGTCTGGTCCTCAACAAATAATCAAATTCCCAAATGTATATGAGCCTGTGAATTTCGGTGCAAGTACTGGTGCAATAAAAATCAAGTTGCCAGCAAGAGCAGACAATGCAATGGTTAAAATAATAGTTGATATATATTCTTATAGCGGCAGTCAGTTAGCGGCTACATATGAGATAGGTGGGTATAATATTGGTGGGTCTTTTACTGCTAGCTATGCTTATACTCTTACTGGAAAGAGTTTCTTCCTCAATCTCCCAGTTAGATTTGGTGATGATTCTACCAATCTTATGTCATATATAATTATAGGGAATACTGATACCGCATGGGGGTCTTATTCTCCATCTGTGGTTATTAGAGAAGTTCAGATTACAGGCTGGGGTGCTAGTACAAGTACAAATTGGCAAGATCCAAATAGTTATGAAATTACTATGACTACGGATACAACAGGTTTAACACTTTCAACGATAGCATCAACAACATCTCCAGCAGTGTTAGCGGGTAGTGTATCTGGTCTTACCGCTGGATCAATTCCGTATGCTTCTTCAGCAGGATCCCTTACTCAGAATAATGCGAATCTCTTCTGGGATGCTACCAATGCTAGAATAGGATTAGGAACAAATACTACAACAGCGAGAATTACCTTAGGAGCCTCAACTGCTGCTACGGGAGGAATAGATTTTGGTGGAGATACTCCGTTATATAGATCCGCTGCAAGTATTCTTAAGACAAGACATTTATATCCAGAAACGACAGGGACATATAATTTAGGTAATTCTTCCTTAGAGTGGCAATATATCTACGCTACAAGGATAATTGGTTCTGCGTATATAAATTCTGATTATTTTGCTAGATATTCAGTAAATAATACTGCTTTTTTTGACTCGACTGCAGGAAATCCAGAATTGAGGGTTTATGGAAATGATGGTGCATTTAAATATGGATATATGAAAGTTGATACTAACGGTGCATTTAATATTCTTTCTCAAACAGGTGAGGAGGTGAAATTGGGAGCTAATAATACTGTAGGTTTAACAATCGCGACTTCAAATAACGTAGGAATAGGTGACACCTCCCCCGCCTCCCTCTTCACAGTAGGTAACAATGATGTGTTCCAAGTAAGCAGTACAGGAGATTTAGTAAGTATAAAGGGAGTCTCTTATGTATGGCCAAGTGCTAATGCAACAGGAATGTTAACAAACAATGGAAGTGGAACATTATCATGGACAGATTTAAATGCAGGAGATGAATTATTACCAACAGGAACAGAAGGACAGATGTTATATAACAATGCAGGGGCATGGACAGCATATAGTGGAATGTATTGGGATGATACAAATAGTAGGTTAGGGATAGGGACTACGAGTCCTGGAGCAAAATTACAAATAAATACAGGTGCAGACGCTACGAAGGGGTTAATAATAAGAGGGAATACCTCTCAATCTGCCAATTTAACAGAATGGCAGAATAGTGGAGGGACAATTCTTGCAAGTGTAGATAGGATTGGTCATTTATCTGTTAATAATATACAGGCTTTATATGGAGGTTCTGCACAAGTAGATTCTATTGGAGGAACTTCATATTTGCCATATATGACGGATGCCTATTCAGATCAATTTATATTTAAACCTGTAACATCCTTAGAATATGACACAACAGGTTCTGGAAACTGGGTATCTCAAACAGCAAGCAATGCAAATGTTCTATTGGATAATTCTCAGAGTACATCATTAGCTATTCCAACTGCTACTGCAAAAGGATTTAGGGTAGTTATCAATACAGGAGCTTGGTTGGCCCCTCAACTATTTGTTTTGGAGCAATCTTGGGCAAGCGGGAGCCCAAGTGGATCAGCACCACTTGAAATCACCCTTGAATCATCTCCCAATGGAACTGATACTTGGACTGTAAGAAAAGCTACTACAGCATTTGATTACCATGGTAGTAGTACAAATAAATATGTTTGGTTAACCGGTCATACAAGTGATCCTTATTGGAGAGTTACTGTTGTAAGGACAGATACTGGTACACAGGATCTTAGAGTTCAAAATATAAAGCTTTTGGCTTCATCAAATATGAGTTTTGGTTATACAAGGAGTTTACCATATGAATTTAACTATGATAAAAGTTTCAATTTCTACAATGATAGTATGAAGATTAAATTAGCTAGTGGCCAAACAGCTAATGCGATTGAAATAAAGAATAGTTCAGGAACAGACCTTGCACTCATCTCCTCTGCTGGAGGTGCTTATTTTGCTAGCAACGTAGGAATAGGTGATACTACCCCCGCCTCTCTGTTTACAGTAGGTAATGGAGATCTATTCCAAGTAAACAGTAGTGGAGATTTAATAAAAATAAAAAATGTAACATACTCATGGCCAAGTGCTAATGCAAGTGGAGTATTAACAAACAATGGAAGTGGAACATTATCATGGACAGATTTAAATGGAGGAGATGAATTATTACCAACAGGAACAGAAGGACAGATGTTATATAACAATGCAGGAACATGGACAGCATTTAATGGAATGTATTGGGAGGATGTAAATAGTAGGTTAGGGATAGGGACTACGAGTCCATTAAGCAGCTTAGACCTTAATAACGGAATTCTTTCTAGATATAACTCAAGTTGGACTGGTCTTAACAATTCTGTAATAATTCCAACTCAAAACATTCTAGCTTTTGCAGATAAAAATTCTAATTATACAGTAACATTATCATCTCAGCCTGACTCAGGAAGTGTATCAAGTTTATTTGATGGTAATACGGGTACTACAGCTCTTTGGTATGATGCGAAATTGCCACTAACGATTCAGATAGATTTAGATAAACAGTACAATCTTAATCATTTGTTTGGTGTAGGTTTTTATGGCCAATATTTTGCAAAGGATATAAAAATTGAAGTCTACAATGGAAATACTTCTACTTGGTATACAATTGTAGATACTACTTCGAATGCTGATGATAGTTTTTCTTTCTACCAATATTATAACTACGTAACCAAGGTAAAGTTTACGTTCAATACATCAAATTCAAGTGGACGTATAAATATCTCTACCCTCGTAGATGGTAATACCATGGATAGGAAGGGATATTATGTAAACAAGGGAGGGGATACTATGTATGGTGCTCTTACTATCAAGGGTACAACCTCAGATAGTAGTGCTTTTGGACTTAACGTTACTGATTCAGCTAATGCTAGTAACTTTTATGTCAGAAATGATGGAAATGTTGGTATAGGGACTACCACTCCTGGTTCAAGATTAGATGTTACAGCAAGTACCTCAAATGCTCTTGTAAATATTAATCAAACAAATACTTGGTCAGGATCGGAATGGGCATTATCGGTAACAGGGTATACAAATCTTAACGGGTTTAGAATAAATGCTGCAGATGGTATTAGGGCTCTTCATAAAGTGACTGCGGGTGGTGTAATGGGATTCTCAACTCAAGGAGATGATCCTATCACATTCACGCAGTCTTCTAGCACTGAGAGAATGCGTATTGCTACTGGAGGTAATGTAGGAATCGGTGACACAACCCCCGCCTCTCTCTTTACAGTAGGTAGTGGAGACCTATTCCAAGTAAATAGTAGTGGAGATTTAATAAAGATTAAAAATGTAACATACTCCTGGCCAAGTAGTAATAGTAGTGGAGTATTAACAAACAATGGAAGTGGAACATTAACATGGACAAACATAAGTAGTAGCTTATTACCAACAGGAACAGAAGGACAAATGTTGTATAACAATGCAGGGACATGGACAGCATTTAATGGAATGTATTGGGATGATGTGAATAGTAGGTTAGGGATAGGGACTACGAGTCCTACTGCATATTTAGACATAGAGTCTCCTGATGCAACTAGTTTACATCAAGAATGGAAAAGAGTAGATACAGGGAAAAGCTTTAATATTAGCCTTGCAGGTAGTGATTGGAGATTATCAGGTAGTGCAGGAGAAAACATCCTTCTAGCAGTTGATGCAAGCAGTTTAAATACAACAAACCTTGTAGGTATTGGAAGTAGTAACCCTGGTGCGAAATTACAAATAGATACAGGAGCAGATGCTACTAAGGGTTTAATAGTCAAGGCGAATTCCGCAACTCAATCTGCAAATCTTACAGAATGGCAGAATAGTGCGGGTACTGTATTAGGAGCAGTGACACCAACTGGAGCTTATTATATTGGTTCAAGCTCAAACTATACAACAGCTTTTACGGTTAAGGGCTCTTGGAGTGCTTCTACTTACGGTATGATTTTAGACTTAGAACCAAGTGTAACTATTAGTGGATATGGTGGGTATGGCATATATTCAAATCCTTCAGTTACCCTTACAAACAGTAGTTGGAAAACAATTGAGAGTTCAATTAACAATCTCGTTGTTACAGGTACAAATGATTATAGAGGTTTCCATTTTAGTCAACCTGCGAATCTCACTGGAACATTGACCAGCCAATACGGTATATATATTAACAGCTTAGACAAAGCAACCTCTAACTATGCTATTTATACAAACACAGGATTAAATAGGCTAGGTGATCAATTATCTATTCTTGGTAGTGCAGATAGAACACAGTTAATAGTTAAGGCCAATTCTACACAAACTGTTAATCTTCAAGAATGGCAAAATAGTAGTGGAGTTGGACTTTCTGTAATTAGTGGAAGCGGTTATTTAGGAGTAGGAGATTCAACCCCTGCCTCTCTCTTTACAGTAGGTAGTGGAGACCTATTCCAAGTAAATAGTAGTGGAGATTTAATAAAGATTAAAAATGTAACATACTCCTGGCCAAGTAGTAATAGTAGTGGAGTATTAACAAACAATGGAAGTGGAACATTAACATGGACAAACATAAGTAGTAGCTTATTACCAACAGGAACAGAAGGACAGATGTTATACAACAATGCAGGAACCTGGACAGCATACAGTGGAATGTATTGGGATGATGTGAATAGTAGGTTAGGGATAGGGACTACCAGTCCTCAGAGTACTGCACATGTATATGGAGCTTCCTCTATCAATACTATTTCAGGTATTTTTGGTAGGGGTTACCAAGTAGACAGTACAAACTATGGGTCCTTTGGTGCGAATTCTAGAGTAGGTCTTGTTGGAGCAACATACTATTCTAGCGTACCTAATTTACCCATTAACCCCCTTGGTACACAGTATGCATCTGCTGGTTTGGTTGGTATAGGAGGGGGTACTAGTGGAGGTGGCTCGGGAATAGGAGTTTTTGGTTATGGACAAACAGTTGATGCGAGAACTGGATTTACTGCAGGTGGTAGATTTATTGCTGAGACAAACGGAGATATCACAGCATATGAAGATTTGTATGGTGTTTATGCTAAAGCTAACGGTATTACTAATACTGTTGGGGCAGATAATTTATATGGTGTATATGGAGTTGCAACTGGGCAAGGTACGGATATTGCTTACGCAGGATATTTTTCAGCTACCGGGGGTGCTACTAATTATGGAATATATTCTGTAGCCGGTAACAACTATTTTAATGGTAGTGTTGGGATCGGCACAACCTCCCCAGACTATACCCTTCAAGTAAACGGAACCATAGCACCAGAGACAACAGATCAAGATCTAGGTACATCATCTTTAAGATGGGATGTATATGGTAATACAATAAATGCAGACAGTACAGTAACCTTAACAGGCTTAGGAACAGGAACAGATAACTCAGTAGTAATATTAAACTCATCAAATCAATTAACAACAGATGAGATAGACAGTAGAGTATGGGGAACAAGCTTAGTAGATGGAAGTGGAACAACAGGTCAGTTATCCTACTGGGTAGATGCAAATACATTAGGCTCCCTAAGTTACTCAGGTTGGGATACAAATGCTAGTGATGATGTAACAGCATTCTTAGGTCTAACAGATACCCCAAGTGCATATACAGGCAATGGAGGATACTTAGTAAGAGTAAATTCAGGAGGAACAGCATTAGAGTTTGTAGCAGCTAGTACATATACAGATACCAATGACTATGTAGACTCAGTAGGATTTAATACAAGTAACGGAGTATTAACCCTAGGTAGAACAGGAGCATTACCAGACCTAACAACAGACTTAGATGGAAGATATTTACAATCAGAAGCAGATACCCTAGCTACAGTAACCGGTAGAGGAGCAAGTACAGCAACAGCACTCTCTCTAACCGGAGGAGCTACAGTAAGAGGTTTAACAGTAGATAATGCAACAGCAACCCATGACTTAATATCCATAACCGCAGCAGCAACAGGTGCCGCAAGATATACAGGAACCATAACTAATGCAGACCTAACAGCAGCACGTACATGGACATTCCCAAATAATACAGGTACTGTAGCACTAACTACTGATATACCAGCAGGAGCAACATATTGGACTAAGAATGCAGCAACCTTGTATCCTACAACCTCAGGAGATAGTGTAATACCTAATGGAACAGCAAGTATAGGAGCAAGTGGAACTAGATGGCAGTATGTATACGGTACATATGGAAACTTTAGTACAAGTACCACAACTCCATTGATAGTAGGTAGTACATCCTTAGCTTTAAGACCAAGTAGTAATGGAACAACAGCAATACAATTACAGAATGCAGCAGGCACAAGTATCTTAAACGTAGATACAACTAACAGTAGAGTAGGGATTGGTAAAAATGATCCAACAGTAGCTTTAGATGTAGTAGGTGATATTAAAGCAAGTGGCGTAATTAGAAATGTAACAGTTAGTGGTACTACTGATACCGCTGCAGCTACAGCAGCTAAAACTGCCACTATTTCTAACTATACATTAACTACTGGAGACTTACTCTCTATTACATTTACAAATGGTAACTCTGTCTCTACACCAACCTTAAATATCAACTCTGTTGGAGCTGTTAATATTAGATTAGGAAATACTGATGTTAATACAACAAATATGACATTAGCAGCAGGCTCTACAGTACTCATGTATTACGATGGTACATATTTCCAAATTATGGGTTCTCAAAGAACAGCAGATTCTAATACATATGATAGGACATATTGGGGTAATAATATTAGAGCAGGTGCAGCTATATATGATTACAAATTGTTAATGCAAAAAGCAGATGGTAAATGGTATCCATTAACATTAGAAGAAGGTACTGGAACTACTAAAACCGTATCTACAGAAGCATTTACAATTAATTCTCCAATTCTTTACTATGCAACAACTACGAATATAGCTGCTAATGGAACATTAAGTAATGTGTATAGTGAGATACCAACTACATATCTTAACTATACAGCTAACCAAGCTTCATGGACCACAGAGCTTCCTATATATCTTGTAGGTACGATAGATAGTAGTGGTAATTTTGTATTAGACAACACCTCGTATACCAGCTTTATGACACAAACCTTACCTTCAACAGAAGATGGGAAGGTATATATACTCTTAGGACAGATGTACTCTACTACAGGGCTAAGACTATTCCAATATCACCCTATATATGAGTATAGGAATGGGGGAGTAAGACCGTATGCACCAGAAGCATCAGTAAAATGGAGTAGCCTATTTGCACCAACTGATAACACCTCTATAGATCATTCTACATATACAACAGCATTCTCATTTGGAGCTACTAATACAACAGCATTTAGTATGACAGGTAATAGTTTAACTACAGGGAAATTACTATCCCTCACCTCATCATATGCTGATGCAGGAAATGTCTTCTATGTAGGTGCTACAGGGGCACACACAGGTGCTGCAGCAGCAATTGTTTCTGCTACAGCTACAGGAAATGCTTTAAATGTAACAGGAGACTCTATTACAAGTGGAGTAGTAACAAACATATCATCAACATCAACAGAGGGAACAACAAGTGGTTCTTCAATAGTATTAAATATTGCAAGATCGGGAGTTAATACTTACGCAGATCATACTGCATACGGAGTATATTCAACAGTATCAAATACAAACGTTACTAGTGGTACTAATATTGCAGGTTACTTTAGTGCATCAGGAGCAACAACAGCCAACTACGGATTATTAGTCCCAGAAGGTTATGTAGGAATTGGAACTGGAACTCCAAGTAGGCTATTAGATATTGATGGAGATATGAGACTAAGAGGCTTTATATATGACGTCAATGATGAATCTGGTACCTCAGGACAAATCCTTTCTAGATCTAGTTCTGGAGTAGATTGGATAGATGCAAGCGCTCTTAGTGGAGTAGATTGGGATGAAATAGGGGACCCTTCATCATCTTCTCAAATAGATCATGGAGCTACAAATACAATCTTTACCTTCAATGGATTAACAAGTGGAGCAGGATTCCAACTCTCTTCTAACTCTACTGCTGGAACAGCCAGCAGCTATAGCAGGGTATTAGATATTACTAGGTCAGGGGTTAATGCTAATGCATCTCACACTGCCTACGGTGTATATTCTGCAGTAACAAATAGTGGGTCTTCATCAACTAATGTCGGTGGATATTTCTCTGCATCAGGTGGTACTAGTAACTTTGGATTAATTGTAGGAAATGGAAATGTAGGAATAGGAACAACCAATCCATCAACATCTAAATTGGTAGTTAATACCTCCTCATACTCTACAATACAGTTACAGTATGGAGGAACAGCAGTAGTAGATATATATAGTAATGTATCAAGTAACATCTTTATGGGATTAGCTTCTGGTCAAGCAGTTACTAGTGGTATTGAAAATGTAGCATATGGATTTAACGCATTAACTGCAAATACAACAGGTACAAGAAATGTAGCAATTGGACACCAAACAATGACTACCAATGTAGCAAAGCAGGGTAGTACAGCAATTGGATACCAAGCTATGATGTATGCACATAATACTACAACAGGATCATTAACATACAATACCGCAATTGGATACCAAGCATTAGTAGGTAGTGCAACAGCAGCAAATAATACGGGAACAGGTAATACAGCAGTAGGACATCAAAGTTTAACATCAAATACCTCTGGTTCAAGTAATACAGCATTAGGTGTAAATGCATTGAATAGTAATGCTACAGGAGGTTCTAATGTAGCATTAGGATACAATGCTGCATTTACAAATGTAGCTAAGGGAGGGATAGTAGCAATTGGTTATGAAGCTATGAGATATGCATATAGTAATAGTACAGTAGCAAGTACATATAACATAGGTATTGGATATCAAGCATTAATGGGTAGTACAACAGCTGCAAATAACTCAGGAGTAGGTAATACTGCATTAGGATATCAAGCTGGTATGGATGTAACCTCTGGTAACTATAATACATTGATAGGATATATAGCAGGTGATGATTTAACAACTGGTATTAACAATACAATAATTGGATATAACGCTGGACAGAATCTAACAACAGGAGGTAGTAATATCTTAATTGGTAATGGAACTTCTACTACAACTCCTGCAGCTGGTACAAGTAACTGGATGAATATTGGTAATGCAATATATGCAAACCTTAGTACAGGTAATGTAGGAATAGATACAGGCTCTGCAGTTCCTGGAGCTAAATTACAAATAGGAGCAGGAACGTATGGACCAGGTGCTAATCTGTCAGGTAATAGATTACAGATAAGCTCTAGCTCTGGTTGGGCATATATGACAATAGGTAATGCAGATGGTGCTAATACCCACAGATATATTGGTGGAGCAAGTGGAATACAGGCATTTGGTGTAGTATCTGATGCAGGATCTACTACAGAACATATGAGAATTACTTCTACAGGTAATGTAGGAATAGGGGATAGTAACCCTCTCTCACTACTTTCTGTAGGTACTGGTGGACTCTTTAGAGTAGATAGTGCAGGAGATTTAACTAGAGTAAAGGGAGTAACATACTCATGGCCAAGTGCAAATGCTACTGGTATATTAGCAAACAATGGTAGTGGTACACTCTCATGGTCATCACTAACAAGCTTAGGTGGAGCATTAGGTACAGGTGCAGCAGGTAGAGCAGCATTCTGGACAGATACCAATACCCTATCTAGTGATAGTAATTTTGCTTGGGATAATGTAAATAAGAGATTAGGTATTGGTACTAGTACACCACAATATTCATTAGATATAGCTGGTTCTACATCAGAAATAGGTAATACAGCAGGAGATATTACTATTAATCCTACAGGTAATTTAATATTATCTGATGGTAGATTTGGTATAGGTACTACTAATCCTCAAGCCTCTATAGATATAGCAGGAGCTACATCAGAGATAAGTAATGTTAGTGGGGATATAACTATTAATCCTGCTGCTAACCTTATTATTACTGATGGAAATGTAGGGATAGGTGAGAGTACTCCTACAGGCGTTATAGATGCTATATATTCCACTTCTGCAGGTACTAGGAAAATGGTTTTAACTAGTTCAGGACTTCGTTTTAGGAGGACTGGGGACACGGCTGCTTGGGCAATAAATGGCTATGGATTTAGTTCAAACAATGGTACGGATCTTGGTGGATTTGGGGCTTATGGTACAGAGACATCTCTTAATTATTACTATATAGGAACTACTTATTCCTCTCCTCTTATGTCTATTTCCAGTGGGGGAGCTGTTGGTATTGGAGTTGCTTCTGCTACCAAAACTCTTGAAGTAGCTGGTAATATGAAAATGTCCTACACAAACACAGGTACAGGTAGTACAGATATCTTTGATACTACATATACACAATCTGTAGCAGCTCCTGCAGGTACTATTAATGGTGGTATGTTTAAAGCTATCTTTAATACCACTGGTACTATGTATGATATGGCTGCTTTAAAAACAGATATTCAAAATACTAGTAGTGGTACAGTAAGTAGAATGTTTGGATTTAGAAATGAAATACATAATGAAAGTACAGGAACTGTTACATTAGCATCCTCTATATATGGTAGAGGATACCAAGCAGATGCAGCAGGTACTATCTCTGGATTACATACATTCTGGGCTGAGGGAGCATATAAAGGGGCCGCAGGTACTATCACTGGTCAAACAGGTTTAACAGTAAGTGGTTTAACTACTGCTACTAACAATACGCACATCTTATTAGGTACAGCATCTATACCTACAGGTAACTACGCTATATATAGTAGTACTTCCTCTGCTAGTTACTTCGCAGGGGATCTTACTACATCCAGAGCATTTGTAACAGGTTTATCTTCGAGCTGGGGTGTTACAAGTGGTGTAAATACAGGTGGTGTAAATGTGACTATGGGAACATCTTCAGCTGCAACATGGCTAATCTCTGGAACAAGTGGTGGGACTTTCCGTGCAGGTTTACAGGCACTTGATAGTAGTGGAATATTAAGAATATATTCTAATAGTAGTTATGTTTCTTTTGATGGAGGAGCTATCTCCGCTACAGGTGCAGTAAATGTAGGATCTTTACAAATTAATAGTACTACTCCAACATTAACATTCAATGAAACAGATCAAGTAGCTTGGACATACTCTATAGATGGAGATCAGTGGTTAGTTAAGAGAAGTGGTGTAGATAAGTTGGTAGTAAATAATGCAGGATCTTTAATTATTAAGGGAGATTTATCAAATAATGAGGATTCGACAGTATATATGGGTGCTACAGCTTCAAGCTCATCCTTAAGGCTTAAGAGTAATAATTCAGATACTCTTACTCTATACTCCAATGGTAATGTAGGTGTGGGTAATACTGCTCCTGCAGCTAAATTAACTGTAGGATCAAATATAACGGGAAGTGCTGCTAGTACAACCTTCCAGACTAATGCAGGATCTTTAGGGACAGCAATTTACAGCTCATTAAAATTAGCATCTATAGGGTTTACTTCCTCAAATCAATCATCTTTGACTATCTTGGGATATAGGCATACTGCTGGTACAAACTGGGACACAACCTCTATTGGTATAGGAATGAGTGTAGATTCGTCAACCTATGTAAATGATGCTGCATTATGGATTAGTCATCATGGGCACGTTGGAATAGGCGCTGGTGCTATGTCATATAAATTTGAGGTAACTGATAACGATGCTGCATATACTACAATGTCCCAAAATACTTATACAGGAGCTAATAAGAAAAACTTATTAATAAGAAATTATAGCTCTAATGGTAGTTTTGCTACCTCTGACTATCTCGTCGTATTCTCTAATACATATAACTGGGGTGTTAATGGAAGAATAAATGGTAATGGTACTGGAATTCAATATACGACATCATCAGATGCAAGACTTAAAACAAACGTTAGTTCCATTTCTAACGCACTTGATACTTTAATGAAGATGGATGCAGTCACCTATAATTGGATTAATGGTGGGGCTAAAGATGCAGGTTTCTTAGCTCAAGACTTACAGCCACTCTATCCATTTGCAGTTAGTGGGAGTCCTGATGGAGATCCAATAATGGATCCAATGACTATTGATTACGGTAAATTAACACCAATAATTGTTGCTGCAATAAAGGATTTAAATAAGAAGGTGGATTCTAATGTATTAGGAATCCAAAACCAGATAGAAGAAATAGAGGATTCCTTAGGCTTACTTCCAACTCCTACTTACAATATCTCTACCTCAGGTTGGTACCGTATATCTCAACTAAACGGTCCTGATGATTACGCTAAGATAAAGGTAAATAATAGTACATTAGGATCATCACAAAACCTCATACTAAGTGTAGATACAGTAGGGGGAAATAATAATGTAAATATAATATCTAACTTTACTACTGGAGGATATGACATTAGTAAAGCAAGAATAAATGAAGTAAGTGGTATTAAATACTTAGAAATATACTTAGAAAATGTAAATAATAATAGTATTAAGGTAGATATAGATGGAGATATAACTAACTGGATATCTACAAACATTACTAAAGTAGATGACACTCTAATAGTTGAAAAAGAGTATGAATTCAGTGGATTACTCTTTGGAGTAAGTGATACCCTAGAAGTAGAAGAAGGAAGTATGAGAGTAAAAGGAAATCTCTTAACAAACTCCGATGAATTAAATAACATTGGAGAAGATACAAACAGATGGAATGATATATATGCTAAAGGTGCAATAAGGTTAGGAAGTGGAGTAGGAAATGAGGGAGCAATTAGATTTAATGTAGAAAATCAAGTATTAGAATTTAGTAATGACGGTACTACATGGGTACAACTAGGAGACCTAAGCTCTCAAACAGTAATATCTCCAGAATATCCAGGAGCCATACTCTTTGCAGACGGAAGTGATAACTTTGGAAATATGACATCTGATGCAGAAGAGAGTACAGGCTCATTCAGAAACTACTACGAATGGATATCAGACAGAGAAACACTTCAAGATTACGATATCTTAGTAAGAGTAACACTACCATCTGACTTTGTAAGTTGGAAAGATGATGCAATATATCTAGACTTCATGACCGAAAACTCAGCCTCTATTAACAACAACAAAGTAGATATGTATTTAATGGGAAGTAACGGAATTGACGCTCAAGTAAATGATGGAATTAGTAAATTACCAGGAGCATGGGAAAGAGTAAGTATTAAAGCAATAGATATAAATGATTGTAATAACGCAGGAGATACATGTACTCTAAGAATCTCTCTAAGCTCTCTACAATCATACTTCGTAAGAGTAGGAGACATTACATTAAATTACAACAGAGGATTGTAATGAAGAAAGAAAATACCTTTAAAAAGATATTAGTATGTACTACATACTTAGTACTAGCAATAGTATGTATCTTCGGTGTGTTCTTTTTAATATATAAAAGTAGTAATAGAGAAAATGACAATATTGTAAGAGCACAAGATAGTGGTACATATTTAAGGAGTGTTAATCCTAAATTTCTAGTTGATTTTGTTAACGATGAATATATTAGGTTTGAAACAGTATCATCATACAGTAACCCATTTGAAGGAACTAAGGGTAATATATGGCAAAAAATCCAATATATGCTTGGCATTAGACAACAGAGGAAAGGAATTGAGATATCACTAATAGATGTATCATATGACACAGAACTAAGAAATATACTAGAAGAAAGAGATATTAATATATCCGAATTTAATATTAACAGAAGCTTTGAATTAATATCTAGTGGGAGAGTAATAGGGGAGGAAGGAGAAGAACCAGTATCTAAAGATACCGTAATATCAAGAAATATATATAGAGGGGTAGATTTAGAATATCAGATAATTGAAGGTAAGGGATTAAAGGAAGAGATTGTACTAAGAGAAATACCCCAGTATGTAACAGAGTGTAGTAGTGGAGAGTGTACACTACCGGTAAATAGGTTTCTGTTTAAATTAGACTTAGATGAAGGCCTAGAGATTAAAAGAAGTATAGAGGGCAATGACCAATATCCTTCTGGAGCTTTGTATATAGTGGATGGGGAGGGTAACTACTACGCACATTTCTTACCTGAATACGCAGTTGATGCCGTTGGTAATAAAACGAGTAATGTTGTTTCAAATATATCTGTATCTGATAAAGGTGGATATATATTTGAAGTAATATTAGATTCAGAGTGGTTACTTAGTGAGGAAAGAGTCTTTCCCATTAGAATAGATCCAAGTATTGTACATGATAGTGAGATATCTTTTAACGAAGGGAAATATGACAGGGTATCTACTAATGAAGCTGTAATGCTCTCTCTAAATGAAGGGTACAAATCAGGATCATATACATCTGGTATTTTAGATTTAGGCTCTAATAGCAGGTTAAATGGAATCTCATGGGATGGTTACTCCCAAGCCACTGGAGATGGAGAAATCTCTTACTCTGTAGTAGGGTTGATACACCAAGAGGATTTTAATGATTTAATCTCCTCTAAAACCAAATGGGGTAGTGGAGCATTACAACTAGATACCCTTACTGATACCCATACTGTACCAATTACTCCTAACGAAACAGATTACTTTACCTTAGAGCTTTGGTCTAATAGTAGATATATACAAAATGAACAGTATATCCTTAAATCCAATCTAATTAATCTAAAGGTTAAAGAGGGTCTGTATATATTAGAAGATAGTGGGGGTATAGAGTATCCAACAGAATTACCTGCTAAGTACAACGATTGGGAATATATAGCGGTAATAATGGATATGCAAGGCTCAAGTATATCTTTGTATGTAAACGAATTAGAGTATGAAGTTGAGGTAATATATACAGATACACTGCTTAATACCTTAACCTTTACTCAAAGTATTGGATATATTGACTCTGTTAGAGTGTATGATAGGTTGGTACCTAGAAATGAGCTCTTAGGAAACTCACAATACAGTAATATATATCTACAATACTCACTTAGTGATGATGGTTTAACATGGTCAGATTGGTATACAAAAAATAAATATCTTCCAGAGAGTGTTGTAGGAGAGGGTAATATATCTCTTACCTCTGAAGTAGAAGATATGAGTATTTTTGATATCCTTACCTTTAAATATTTTACAGACACAGAACAAGAAATTACCCTTGGGATTAATAACTTTGTTAATGGTGTAGATGAACAAGATATTACTAGGTTAGAAGAAATAGAGGGCATAATAGAGCTTACAGAAGACATTAAATATATGGATGTACTCTTTACTCCAGATGAGGTACAGAATGGCTGTATATTGGCTCTAGAGGGCTTAGAAATATATACATTAACCTCAGGTGAAGTAGGAATATATCTTAATGATGAAAACCTCTTAACAGAGGATATGTATATACCAAATACAACCAATATACTCTCCATTTCTCTTACCCCAACTAATACAGATATATATCTAAATGGAAATGTATTACAAAGTAGTACAATACATACACTTACACCCCAAACATATACCGTAGGGGATGGATGTACTACGAGTTTGAGTACTCCTTTTGTAGGTGATATTAAGGGTGTAAGGCTCTCTACACAGGAAAAAAGTAGTATAGATATTCTAGAGTACAGTAATATATTAAATAGGACATATATATTAAAACCTGTGTTTAAAGCAGTATTACAATCTGATACACAGATTGTAGATATTAATGATACAACCTTCTCAATTGCTGAGATAGATTCCTCTCAATTAATATCTAATCTGTATGTAGGAGATACTGTGGTAATCTCTGAGGATGAAGAGTTCGTACAAGGTATTGTTTCTTCTTTAGACAGTGATACAGGTTTAGTTACTGTAGATGGTTGGCAAGAGGGTAGTACTGTCCCAGAGTTAGGCTTCTCTACCCTTGCCTCTATTGTAAAGTGGGAAGAGGAACATATATTTGTTAATACATTCTTAGAAAGAAATACCCCTATAAATACCCTGACTTTAGCTTCCGATATAGTAGGTAATATTAAAGATATTACTCTATTTAGTACGCAGGATATGGGTGATGAAGTACTCTTTGAGAATACAAATTCTAGATATCTTAAATACAAATTCATATACATTACCTCTAGGCAGGGTATGTCTTCATACCTCTCTTCTGTTAATATTGATTTTGAGAGTGGGGGACCAGAGATGGATCAGATATTGCGACATGGACAGTGGTTTAATGAGGGTAGTAAACAAGGTTTTTGGTGGGTAGAACAACAGTAATTAAATTAATAAATTTTAATATATATGGGAGTTAAAGATAGTTTAGGTAGTGATAACGGGAAGTTTCTACTACTAGCATTTGCACTACTACTGGTATCCATAGTAATTGTTTTTGTAATGAATTCTGGTATGTACGGTCTCTCTGGAGACCTTCTAAATGGTAAAAGTACATACAGTGAACCTAAAGATGTACTTGAGCAGGAGTATGATTACTCAATATTGATAAGTACCATATATGGTGATATCCAGATAGATTTGTATGAGGAATTAGCTCCTAACAATGTAAATAGTTTGTTGTTTTTAATGGGAGAACGATACTATGAAGGTCTTACAATACATAAGGTAGTAAAGGATTTTGTAATACAAATGGGAGATGCTAAAGGAGATGGTACAGGTGATCCTGGATATACAGTAGAGCAGGAGAACTTAGTTTCTTTTGAGGATTTTGAGGTAGGTATGGCAAACTCTTCTCAATTTTTCATAGTGTTAGAGGGAGCAGACAAGAGTACCTTAGATGGGAATTACAGTGTAGTTGGAAGAGTAACCCAAGGGTTTGCAGTATTAGAATCAATAGGGAAGGTAGAAGTCAATGGAGACTACAGGCCACTTAATGATATCGTAATTAAGAGTATTCAAATCCAAGAGAATTAATACTACAGGATTTCTTACTTAAGATATATTTAATACCTCCCATTTAAAATATTTAAATGGGAAGTAAGGTAAAAGTAAAAAATATTTCAATCCTTTTCCTCTTTTTTTGTTTAGGATATATCTCTAATATCCTTGTACTTAATTGGGGTGAAATAGATATATATCAATATATATCTAAATTAAGAGAGGAGAGTGTAATAACTGAGATAGAGGAAAATATTGTTGTAGAGAAAGAAATATGTGAACCAGAGGTAGTAATCGAAGAGGAGATAGATACATGCCCAATACTAGTTGATATTAGTGGGGCTGTTAAAACTCCGGGTGTTTACTGTTTTGAGAAAGGATCTAGTGTTGTAGATGCTGTTAAAAAGGCAAAAGGTTTTACATTAGATGCTGGTTTTAAATATATATCAATGAGAATTAATCTAGCTACAGTAATGATAGATAACTCGAAGATATATATACCCTTTGAAATAGATTACGATTGTAAACTCTTAACATTTAATCTCCCTAAAGATGTAATTGATATTACAATACCTGATATTGAGGATGATGAGGAAGATACTCAGCAACCCTCTGAGTGTATTAGTATTAATACTGCTACACAACAAGAGTTAGAAACTCTAAGTGGTGTAGGGCCCTCTACAGCATTAAAGATAGTGGGGGGTAGGCCATATACTGTTTTAGAGGATTTGTTGAATGTAAGCGGTATAGGGGATGCTACATTCAATGCTTTTAAGGATAGTATATGTCTTTAAAAACATTAAAGGAGAGATATAGGGGGATATTACTGTTTTTCATTGATTACAAAGCATTACTTTACTGTTTTACAATTTTAAGCACACTAATCTCGGGTAGTAATATCCTAGAAAGGATCATCTTTGAGGGAGAGATTTTAAGTTTAGGATTACTTTTCGATTTTTTACTACCCTCCTTAATTCTTCTTTTCTTCTTCACTGTTTCATACAAGCATTTTTGTGATGTGTATCTTTTTGGTACATTGCTAAAAGTCTTTCTAATATCATATCTTTTAACACTACCGTTACTCTCCCTTAAATTTGAGAATATTACTTCCCAGCTACAAAATGTCCAAAGTTTCACTGGCAAAAATGTGTGGATATCTGGGGTAGTGACCTCCCAAGAGAAGGAGAACACATTCCTGTTTCACTCTGATAGGGGAGGGTTGGGTAATTCTTTAATACGTTTTAAACAGTATCCTGTTTTACATACAGGTCAAAGGTGTAAATTAGGTGTAAAAGTAGTGGAACCTAAGAGTTTTGAAGAGTTTGATTACAAAAGATATCTCTTTAGAAAAGGAATATATTCAATATTAGAGGTAAATGAATATGAATGTAGTAATGGAGGTAATATGTTTTTAGAAATGAGATATGTATTAGAGAGAGTAGTAGAAAAGTCTCTTTCAGAACCAGAGGCTTCTCTTTTGATAGGGATAATGTTTGGTAGTAAGAGAGTATTTAGATCTGATTTTAATACTGCATTAAATAGCTCTGGTGTATCTCATGTCATCGCAGCATCAGGATATAACGTAGCATTGGTTGGAGAGGGGGTAGAGAAGCTAACAAAGGGTATTAGGGGTAAGGGTGTAGTACTTTTTAAAATACTTTGTATATGGGGGTTCTCAGTATTCTCAGGCCTATCATCATCCTTAGTAAGAGCATCTAGTATGAGTACTCTTTCTCTCTTTGCTCTTTTACTTGGTAGAGAGAGTAACAAGGGTGCTACATTAATCCTTTGTGCTACTGTATTAATATCTCTTAACCCATTCTTAATACATGATTTAGGTTTTCTTTTCTCTTTTGCATCAGTAACTGGTTTAATATTTCTTCCTAAATGTTTTGAAAATATTAAATCTAAATTCCTAAAAGAGAGTGTATTAACAACATTAACATGTATACTATTCACACTCCCAATCTCTGTAATATTCTTTGGTAAGGTTTCGGTGATATCGTTGGTGAGCAATATAATAGTGGTCCCTATAATTAACAGTACGATATTTTGGGGATTAGGGGTTACATTGATAAATATGTTGGTATCAATACCCATATTGTATCTAATACCATATATACAATTAAAAATATTTAAATATTTTGTATCAATATCCTCTAATATACAAATGGTAGAGATAGGGGTGAATAAGTATGTATTTGGAGTAGGCATATATTTACTTCTTTTCCTTTTCTGTTTATACAAATATCCTGTATCATCTAAAAACCACTATTTAAAAATATCTAAAAGGTATGAGTAACAATATATTAGAGAATTTAATATGGTTAATATTTGGATTAATATATTTAATTACGGTTAAGTATGAAGATACCGTTGTGTTTTTAGATGTAGGGCAGGGTGATTCCATATTAATACAGGAGGGTAATATTCAAGTTTTAGTTGATGGAGGGCCAGATTCTTCAGTCCTTTACGAATTACAGAAATATATCCCTATGTATGATAGAGAGATTGAGTATGTAGTGCTTACTCATCCTCATGATGATCATCTTGTGGGTCTTTTAAAAGTGCTTGAGAGGTATGAAGTAGGTGAGATATTGTACTACCCTGTATGCTACGAGAATGAAAACTATGAGTTGCTCCTACAGCAATATCCTAACGCAAAAAAGTTAGGTCAAGGTGACACTATTAGGCTAAAAAATATTGACATCGATATACTTTGGCCTGTACTTAATAGTGGGGCAGAAGGGTGTGTAGCTCAGTATAACTCGGATGTAAACAATGACTCCTTAGTTTTAAGTTTTGAATTTTTAAAGAAAAAATTTCTTCTAATGGGAGACATTGAAAGTGACGTGGAGGAGGTGATGGTTAGGGAGGGTATCATAGGTAGTGAGTACGATGTACTCAAGGCTGGTCATCACTGTTCTAACTCCTCTAGTAGTGAAATATTTTTAGAAATTGTAAAACCAGATATCGCTGTATGTAGTGTGGGAGAAAGGAATTCCTTTGGTCATCCAGGGAGTGAAACATTACAATCTTTTTTAAATTACAATGTTCAATATTTAATCACCTATGAGGAGGGAAATATACAGATAAAGGAGTGAAATTGTGATAAAATCGATATATAATGTACTTGTAGCTCAATTGGATAGAGCATTGGTTTGCGGAACCAAAGGTTGACAGTTCGATTCTGTCCAAGTACATACGCACTCGTAGCTCAATTGGATAGAGCATCGGTCTTCGGAACCGAGGGTTGAGGGTTCGACTCCTTCCGAGTGCAAATTTAATATATACTTAAATATATATGATAGAGGTTAAGGAAAAGATTGCTGAGAATTTACATTCAATTGTTAAAGAAATGGGTGTAGATATACAGGATATTGTTGTTCAAGAACCTACAGATATTGCTCATGGGGACTTAACATCTAATATCGCTATGCAGCTTTCAAAAGCTCTTAAATCTAACCCTATGGATATTGCAAGTAAGATTGTAGAAGCTTTTCCTAAAGATGAGGATATTGAGAGAGTGGAGGTTGTTAAACCTGGCTTTATCAATTTCTTCCTTTCAAATGGATATCTTTTAAATATGCTTAAGAGTATTAATACTCAAAAAGAGCAATATTTTGAATTAGATATTAAAAAGGGTAAGAGGTATGTAATAGAGTATACAGATCCAAACCCTTTTAAAACACTTCATATTGGTCATCTATATACCAACATAGTAGGTGAATCATTCGCACGTCTTGTAGAGGCTCTAGGAGCTTGCGTCACTAGAGCAAACTATCAAGGAGACGTTGGCTTACATGTTGCTAAAACTATGTGGGGATTACTTAAGATGTTTGAAGATGAGGGTATTACTTTTGAAGATTTAAAGAGTAAAACCTTAGTAGAAAGGGTAAGATACCTAGGTGATGCATATATGTTAGGTTTTAAAATGTATGATGATCAAAAGGATGAGAGCGTAATTAAGGATGTAAAAGATATTAACTACTACATATTTTCATTGTATATACCCTCTTTAGAAAAGAAAGAATATTTTAAGGATTTAGAGAGTAAAAAGCTTAAAGATATATATTTTGAGGGTAGGGATTGGTGTTTAGAGTATTTTGAAAGGATATATGAAAGAACAGATACTAAGTTTGATAAATACTATCTAGAGAGTGAGATGGGTGAGAAGGGAATGGAGATTGTAGATGGGAATATGAATGGAAAAGGAAAGAATATTTTTAAGGCAAGTGATGGAGCAGTAATATATGAGGGTGATGAGAGTAAGGGACTCCATACTCGTGTCTTTATTAACAGTGAGGGTCTTCCTACATATGAGGCAAAGGAGTTGGCATTGGCTTTTAAGAAATTTGAACAGCTCTCATTTGATGAGTCAGTAGTAATTACGGCAGACGAGCAAAGCTCCTACTTCAAGGTCGTTTTAGATGCTCTTTCGCACTTAAGGCCAGAGGTTGCCAGTATATACAAACACTTCTCTCATGGCTTAGTTAGACTCCCAGGTGCAGAAAAAATGTCTAGTAGGAAGGGAAAGATATTGGAGGGAGAGTGGTTACTAGATGAAACTAAAAAAAGAGTTGAGGAGATGATGAGATCTAATCAGAAGTGGAGTGAGGAACAAATTTTAGAAGTAAGTGATTTAATAGCGGTTGCATCTATTAAGTACTCTTTCTTAAAAGTAACAGTTGGTAAGGATGTAATCTTTGATTTTGATAAAGCTACAAGCTTTGATGGAGACACAGGACCATATCTTTTATATGTTTATGCTCGATGTAACTCCATATTAGAGAGTGGTAAGGATAAAATATCACCGGAGAGCAGTGCCGAGTTAAATGCTTATACTAAAGAACTTCTTAGGGCAATTAGCAGGTACGATACCATACTGCTATCATCTGCTCTAACATATTCACCTAGCACACTTTGTTCATATCTCTTTGATTTAGGTCAAACATTTAATACCTTCTATACCAATGTAAGAGTTTTGGATTCAGAGAACAAAGAGTTCCTCTTAGGAGTAGTAGATGCTACTGCACAAACAATGAAACATGGTTTAGATGTATTGGGTATTAAGGTAGTAGAGAGAATGTAATTAATTTCTCAATATATTTATATATGTTTTTTAAAAAATATTGGATATTCTTTGTAGCCATTGTATATATTCTTCTTCCAACAGATCTAATACCAGATGTAATTCCTCTTTTTGGAGGAGTAGATGATTCCTTACTCTTAGTATTAGGATTAATTAAGAGATATATTGATTACAAAAAAGAGAGAAAGAGTAACGGGGTGTAGTTCAGATGGCTAGAACGCTACGTTCGGGACGTAGAGGTCGTCCGTTCAAGTCGGATCACCCCGATATTGGACTGTAGGCCTTTTTAAATTAAGTAAGCAGACTTTAAATTAGGTTGCTAATATATGAACGAGATGGTTAATCAGAAAGAAAAAACAACCAAAGAAGAAAAAGAGCTTTCTGATTTAGAGATTGTAGAAAGGGTAAGGGAAGATCTAAATGCGTATAGATATATAATAGAGAGGTATGAATCTAAACTCCTTAGATATATTCAAAGGATACTATATATCTCTACAGAGGATGCAGAAGATATATTACAAGAGGTATTTTTAAAAGCATATAGGAATATTAATAGCTTTAATAGTAAATACTCATTCTCAAACTGGATATACAGGATAGCTCATAATGAGGCTATTTCTTTTCTAAGAAAGAAAAAGATTAGTATATCTAATACAGAAGATGAGGATATATTTGATAGAATACCATCAGAAGAAGATATAGAGGATGATTTTTTGGAGAGTATAAAAAGTAGTGAAGTAAGAGATATACTTTCTAAATTAGATAGGAAGTATAGGGAGGTGCTTGTACTAAGGTTTTTTGAAGAGAAAGAGTATAATGAGATAGCAGAGATATTACATATATCTAGTGGAACAGTAGCTTCATTAATAAGTAGAGGTAAAGAAAAGTTTAAAATATTAATACAAAGATATGGGAAAAATATCTAAAAAGGTATTAGAAAAGATAGAGAAAGAGAATATTAAACCAATAGGGAGATGGTCTTTTGTATTAAAGAACTCCGTTTTGTGGTCTCTTTTTGGATTAAATATACTGTTTGGATCAGTAGGTTTTGCAATATCAATATATCTTTTTGAATCAACAGATGTATTTGATTTAATACTTTCTGTAAATGACCTATTAGAAGCAGCTATCCTCGCTATACCAACCATTTGGATACTACTTACAATACTTTTTCTCTTAGTAGCATATCTTAACTTTAGATATACAGATAGAGGATATATACTCTCTTTTAGAAAGATATTTGTAATAAATACATTAGCAATATTAATACTTGGTGGTATATTACATCTCTCAGGAGTATCAGAGAGGCTTAATAGGGTGTTTTCTGAAAGCTTTTCTACATATGATATAACGCTAGATCCGAGATATAGGATATGGAGTAGTCCAGAGACAGGATATCTAGCAGGTACAATACTTTTGGTAAATAAGGAGAGTATTGAGATAGAGGATTTAGATGGTGATATATGGAGTATAGACATCTTTGATGCTAAGGTAAGGAGAGCTGTAGGGTTGCTTAAAGGAGAGAAGGTAAAGATAGTGGGGAATGTAGTAGATGAGAGTACATTTCAAGCCTTGGAGATACTTCCTTGGGAGGGTAGAGGAAGAAATATGCAAGAAAAACATTTCTAATTTCGTAATACTTAGTAGAGAGGTAATTTATTCTCTTTGTAGATATATTTGTAGAGATATATATCTACTGTTCTCTACATATTTAACTTGTTAAATACTAGACATATGAAAAACACAGTATTAGCAATAGGGGTATTAGCAGTAGCACTTTTAGGAGTAATTGCTTTTACAACTAACGATGCAGATGCATACCAAGGAGAGTATACTCAAGTAGGTCCAAATCATACAGCAGAAAGAGAAGCTGAGATGGAGCAAATCTTTGAATCAAAAGATTACGAAGCTTGGGTAGAGATAATGACTCAGGATGGTAGAAAACCTGGTGTATTAAACAAAATAGATACACAAGCAGAGTTTGAACTATTCGTAGAGGCAAGAGAATTAGCACTAGAGGGTGATACCGATGGAGCTAATAAAATTAGAGCAGAATTAGGTCTTGGTCAAGGAAGTAGAAATGGAAATGGCCAAGGTAGAGGAATGGGTAATTGTAATAGATAATTAGATTACAATTTACTAAGTTAAACCCCCATATGGGGGTTTTTCTTTTTTAATGTATAATTAGGTATGAGATATAACAGAGATTTTTTCAAATTGATATATAAATATTCCTTAAGGTACTCTAAGATTACAGGGGAGGGTATAGAGGATGTTTTACTTACTCAGACACCATTTTATTACGCTATTGGCAATCATACATGGGAGAGTGATAAGAAATCAAAACTGTGGTTACAGTACATAGATGGTATTAAGGGAGGTCAATCTCCAGATGACTTAGCATATGAGATGTATATTAAGCATTTAGAAAAAACTAAACTAAAATGGTTTGGATGTTTTAGGTATAAAAATACTGTAGATAAAGAAGGAATACCCATTATTAAAATACATTTTGAAAACTATGATACCTCTCCATACGGTCCTCTCTCTAAAGAAAGAAAAGAGGTAAGAGTAAAGGAATTAAAAGAGATGTTTACTGAGATAAAGAGTTTGTATCCTGATGTTAAGTTCGTACAGGGAGGTAGTTGGCTTTATAACTACGAATCATATAGGCGTCTATTTCCCGAGTCATATACAAAAGATATGCAATCACAACCAGTTAAAGATACTCGTATGTTTGTACCATGGGGTCCATTTGTAAGTAGTGAGGGAGGATTAAAAGAAGATTTAGTAGAAGAATTTTTAAAAAAGATTGAAGTAGCTAAAACAGTAGATCAATTAAAAGAATCTTTTCCATTAAAAGGATATTTCCCTAGGGGTAGAATAGAGGAATTCTATGAATTTTATGATATTTCTAAGCTGTAAAGATACTTGAATTCAAGATTATTTAATAATAGGTATGTACAATAGTATATATGCCTATTAGTAATAAAAACTTAAAGGATGTTGTTTACGCTTTCTTGGATAGTCAGAATCTTAATCTTGGTACATTGAAGAATTTATATAAGGGAAGAAAGTTAATCTATAAAGGTTGGAAGCTAGATTTTAGGAAGTTTCGAATATATTTAAAAGAGAAATTGGGTGTAGATAGGGCGTTTTTATTTATTGGTTTCATTGAAGAGAATAAGTCTCTTTATAACAGATTAAGAGGATATGGATATGAGCTTGTTTTTAAAAAGATCATTAAAGGGGAGAAAGGGGAATTAAAAGGTAATATTGATGCAGATTTAGTCCTAAAGGTGCTACTTGAGATTGATAATTATGATAAAGCAATTATTGTTTCGGGTGATGGAGACTTCTATAGCCTTTACAAATATTTGATTGAGGAGAACAAACTTAAGGGTATTGTTATTCCAAATAATAAATCAGAATCATCACTACTTAAAGATTTTCAAAAATATAAGATATATTTGTGGAGGCATAGGGAGAGATTAGAAAAAAAATGGAGGGCGTAGCTCAGTACCACTAGGGTAAAGGGTCGTATTCCTCCTCATGATTAACCAAATTATATATCTTCCCAGCTACCAATGTAAAGAAGAAAAATATTAACTAGCTAATTGCCCACAAGCACCCTTAATATCCTCTCCTAAAGATTTTCTAATAGTGCATGTAATACCTCTTTCCTGTAATATCCTTTGGAATAGGGGGGTATTTTTGGATTTCTTAAAAGGTAAACACTCATTCTCATTGTAATTAATTAGGTTTACTAAGGCTAATCTATCCTTTAATAGGTTTGCTAACTCTTTAGCATGTTCTACACTATCATTTATATTTCTAAGTAATACATACTCATATGTTATCCTCTTGTTACTCTTTTTTGTGTATGAATCTAACGTCTCTAAAAGGTCTTTTAAAGAATTACTATTAGATACAGTAGGCATTAGCATATTTCTTAACTTTTGATTAGGTGCATGTAAACTAATCGCAATCTTAACTCCTAAGTTTTTGGCTAAAAAGGTCCTTAAATTTTGAACATAGCCTGAAGTAGACAATGTTACACGCCTTTTAGAAAAGGCTAACATATCCTTAGCTGTTATAGCGATAATTGAGAGTGAAACATTCTCTAAATTGAGTAGGGGCTCTCCCATACCCATGTATACAATGTTTGTTACTCTCTCATTTTGAGATTTTAAAATTCTACAAAAGTACAGTATCTGATCTAATATCTGTTGAGAATCTAGATTCTCATTTAAACCCATCTGACCAGTAGCACAGAATATACATCCTACAGGGCACCCACTCATACAGCTTACACATACAGTATTTCTACCTTTCTCTTTCATTAATACACTTTCAATATGATTCCCTTTTTCTGTTTTAAAAAGTACTTTTTGAGTATTACCATCTTTAGAGGTATTAGAGGATATATATATCAGTTTTGAGAAGGGTATTTCCTCTTTAAGTTGCTCTCTTAAATCCTTTGGTAGAGTAGACATTTCATCCCATGAAGACACAAAATCTTTGTAGTAATGGCTATTAATTTGTGATATCCTATAGGTAGGTAAATTGTGTTTTTTAACAAAGGTTTTAAACATACTAAATTATATTTCAATATGAAAATGAAAGATAGTGGAGAGATATTAGAGAACTATGAATTTATAATAGTGGATGACTCCAGAGATAAAATAGATAATATTAGAAAAGAATTAACATCTTTAGAAGTGTTACCAAGAATAGTAACGGGTGATGATGATTATATGGCAAGGACATTTCGGATTGTTAAAGAGGCATACAAAGAGGATAAAATACCCTTTTTGTTTTTAGATGAATATTTGGATATTCATTTCTCAGAATATGGTAGCAGTATCGCAGAAACCCTTATTGAATTCTTCGGAGAGAAGGGTGGAGTAATATTCCCGACTTCGGAATCTTTAAACCATCAGCTTTGGAAGATTGATTTTTTAGTAAAAGATAGTAAAGATTGGTATATTGAAAGAGATTCTCATAGGGTAAAAGGAGAGAATCTCTCTAGTAATATAAATGAGATTTGTAAAGAATATTTTTTCAAAAAAGATAAAGAAGAGAATAATTCAGAAATAAAGAATGGATAAGAACAAGATTTCAAAATTTAGACCAATAATACCTGCTAGACTTCATACTGCTGCGTATATTGATTGGAGAAAGTATTTCTTTGCTCTTGGTACTGACTACCCTGTTTCTTACTTTGAGAGATTGGATCTTACTGCTGGGAATTTCGTAATATATTCCTGTTTAGAGAGTTGTGAAGAGAACAAAATACCCTTAATTGTAATGAATAGGGAGATTACTCTTAAGCCGTCATTGTATTTTAATACTACTTGGTTTAGAGATTTCTTTGGTACTTTAAAGCAGTTAAAAATAGCAGGAGTAATAGTCACAGATACAAGTGACGAGGGAAAGGAGCTAAATAGTGATATTAAAAGGATATTAGAGGAGGAAAAGAATAGGGATTGGATGGTAGAGAGTGTAGATAGGTTGGAAGATATAGAGGGTGTGTGTGAGAAATATATAGAAAAGATTGAATATATTAATCCAATCAGTATAGAATATAGGGAGAAGAAATAAATTAAGTATTTACTGCCCATGGCTGTTCAGTTTAATTACGTTGCCCCTAAGGGGTGGAGTCCTCCTAATGCAGATAAAGACTATTTAATCACATACCTAGATATTGAGTTAGCAGATGGGATATCAGATGATAACTTTGAAGATGCTGCAGGTAGTTGTGCAGCTGAGAGTTCTACTGGTACATGGACTAAGGTAGATGAGGGAAAACACTCTGGTACTAAGTTAGCGGATAAACTTAAGGCAGTAGCGTATGACTTAGATCCTAAGACAAAGACTTTTAAGATTGCATACAAGAAAGAGATCTTTGAAGAGGGTAATATGGCCGGATTGTTTGCTGGTATTGCGGGTAATATCGATAGTATGAAGATGTTAAAGGCATTTAGATTAATCGATGTCCGATTCCCTGAGAGTCTTGTTAAGAGCTTTCCTGGTCCTCAATTTGGTATTACTGGTGTAAGAGATTTTATGCAAATAGAAAGAGGTCCTTTAATGTGTACTGTACCTAAGCCTAAGGTAGGTAGAACTGCTAAAGAGCAGGCATATTTAGCTAAAATCCTCTTTACTGCAGCTAAGGGTGAGTTCCAGGGTATTAAGGATGATGAGAATCTAACTAGTTTGTATTTTAATAAGTTTGAAGATAGGTGTAAGTTAGTACATGAAGTACAAAGAGATATTGAGAAGAAGAGTGGTAAGAAGAAGTTGTATCTATGTAATACTACACACTCAGACTTAGACATTATGCTTGATAGGGCAGACCTAATCAAAAAGCATGGTGGTAGATGGATGATGATTGATGTTGTTACTACTGGGTTTACTGCAGTTCAAACAGTAAGAAAGCATAACCCTGGTTTAGCTATACATGCACATAGGGCTATGCACGGTCTTTTAGATAGAGAGTCAGGCCCTGGAGTACATGATAAAGGGGAGATATTAGACTTCTCTATGTCTATGGTCGTAATTGCTAAAATCATGCGTTTACTAGGCGTAGATTCACTACATGGTGGAGCTCCTAAGACAAAGATGGAGAATTACAATGAACCTAAATTAATACAGGAAGCCTTACAGGCAGATATTACACCAGAGAGTGATATGACACTTGGTCAAAATTGGTTTGGTATGAAAGGAGTTTGGCATACAGCTTCAGGTGGTTTACACTCTGGAACAATAGGGGACTCTATCCTTAAATTGGGTGAAGATATAATACTGCAAGCAGGTGGAGGAGTATTGGGTCATCCATGGGGTATTGAAGCTGGTGTAGAAGCAATGGTTGAAGCTAGAGATATCGCTATGGAAAGGAAAGATTTAAAGCAATGGATATTAGATAATCCACAGAGTGCTCTTGCTAAGGCAGCCTCGCATTGGGGATTTGATCCTAGAATTGTATATTAGTAAAAAAGTATTGTACAATACCGCTATGACAAACAAAGGTATAACACCAAGAGAGAAAGATTACTCACAGTGGTATTTAGATATCATTGAAAGAGCAGAGTTAGCAGAAAACTCCTCAGTAAGAGGATGTATGGTGATAAAGCCATATGGTTTTGCAATATGGGAAAAGATTCAAGCTGAATTAAACAGAAGGATTAAGAGTATGGGAGTTAGTAATGCATACTTCCCCCTCTTTATCCCTAAATCATTCTTTTCTAAAGAGGCCCAACATATTAAGGGTTTTGCTAAAGAGTGTGCTGTAGTAACACATTACAGACTAAAAGAAACAGAGGATGGTAAGGGTGTAGAGGTAGATCCTGAGGCTAAATTAGAAGAAGAATTAATAGTTAGGCCTACCTCAGAAACCATTATGTATGATACCTTTTCAAGATGGGTTACCTCATGGAGAGATTTACCTTTAAAGATTAATCAGTGGGCTAATATTGTTAGATGGGAAAAAAGAACGAGACCGTTTTTAAGAACTACTGAGTTTCTTTGGCAAGAGGGTCATACAGTTCATATGAGTCATGAGGAGTCCCAAAAGCAGGTTCTAGATGCACTAGAGATGTACAAAAGCTTTGCAAGAGAGGTCTTAGCGCTAGATACATATACTGGTAAAAAGTCAGAGTCAGAGAAGTTTGCAGGGGCTTTAGATACCTATGGTGTAGAAGCACTCATGCAGGACGGTAAGGCTCTGCAGTTTGGAACCTCACATGACCTTGGTCAGAATTTTTCTAAATCTTTTGAAATTAAATATGCAGACAAAGATGGAGAGGTTAAATATCCTTGGCAAACAAGCTGGGGTGTAAGTACAAGAATGATGGGAGCTGTAATCATGTCTCATAGTGATGATTTAGGGTTAGTATTACCTCCAATAATAGCGCCTATAAAAGTAGTAGTGATTCCTATATTTAAGGATGAAAATAAAGATGAGGTTATGAAATTCACTCAAAATATTACAGGTCAGATTACTAAAAAAATAGAGGATACTCACATAGATGATAGGGAGTATCTATCTCCTGGCTTTAAATTTAATGAGTGGGAGAAGAAGGGAGTACCAATTAGAATAGAGATTGGGAAAAGAGATATAGAAAAAGATTCCGTTACTATAGTGAGAAGAGATATTAATGAGAAAAAAGAGATTAAAGTGGATGATATAGTAGGGGAGATTGAGAGAGTATTAATAGATATACAGGAATCTTTACTAAGAAGATCTACAGAGATATTAAAGAAGGGTACACATACAGTAGAGTCATATGATGAGTTTAAAAAGATATTATTAGGAGATAAAGGTTTTATTAAATCATACTGGTGTGGTAGTAAGGAGTGTGAAGATGGTATTAAATATGACAGTAAGGCTACGACTAGATGTTTTTCTAAGGAGGGTAGTGGCAAGTGTATATACTGTGGTAAAGAGAGTAAAAAGGAGTGGGTATTTGCCATTCCATATTAGTGAAACGTGGAGAAATTTCAAATGTTACACAATCCTAATTCTGTTCCAATGGCATGAACATCAGTGTCAATATTTTTGAACACACCTATACAAATTAGTACCTTTAATAGGCATTTTTAAGAGGTGAGCTATTTTACACAAGGGGTTGTCATAGAAAGTGGAAGGGGTCTCTCAATTACTGCTTACGGAATTTTCACTCTAAAAACCATTTCTCCTTAACCATTCTCCAGTGTAACTTTGAGTACCATTTTTTACATCATCGAGTGTACCTTGGGCTACAATCTCTCCACCCTTGTCTCCACCATCTGGTCCGAGGTCTATAATCCAATCTGAGAATTTTATAATGTCTAAGTTATGCTCAATAACCAGTACTGTGTTACCCTTGGTTACTAATTTTTTAAGTAAGTTTAATAGCTTATCAGTATCGTAGAAGTGAAGACCTGTAGTGGGTTCGTCTAATATATATATTGTATGACCTCTAGTTTGTTTAGAGAGCTCTTTAGCTAACTTAATTCTTTGAGATTCTCCTCCAGAGAGTGTTAGTGCTGATTGACCTAGTTTAATATATCCTAAACCAACGTCTTGTAGTATGGAGAGTTTATTTTTTAATGATGGTATATCTTTAAATATATTAAGGGCCTGGTCTACAGTCATATCTAATATCTCTGCTATATTCTTACCCTTATAGTCGATACTTAATGCTTCCTCATTGTATCTTTTACCATTACATTCATCACATGTAATATACATATCTGGAAGAAATTGCATCTCTACTTTAATCTCTCCATCTCCCTTACACTTCTCACATCTGCCACCTTTTACATTGAAACTAAATCTTCCACTCTTATACCCCCTTGCTCTAGCTTCCTGTGTCTGAGAAAACATATCTCTAATGTAAGTGAATATTCCTGTATATGTTGCGGGGTTAGATCTAGGTGTTCTTCCTATTGGTTTTTGGTCTATACCAATTACCTTATCAATATGTTCTAAACCAGTTATATCCTCATATTTACCCTCTATCTGTTTACCATTCATTTTTCTATTCATTAGTACAGGGTAGAGAGTATCGTTTATTAATGAAGACTTACCACTTCCTGATACACCTGTTATACATGTAAATGTATTAAGTGGTATATCGAGGTTAATATTTTTCAGATTGTTTGTAGTAATACCCTTTAGAGAGATATATTTAGGCTTTGTATTTAACTCTAGGCCCTTATTTATATCCTCTCCAATATTTAATCTCTTAGAAAGGTACTTACCAGTTAGTGAATCAGATTTTTTAATATCATCTATCTTACCTTGTGCTACAACCTCACCACCATGCTCTCCTGCCTTAGGACCTATATCTATTATCCAATCAGCTCTCTCCATCGTTTCTTGGTCATGCTCTACTATTACAACACTATTACCGGTATCTCTAAGAGACTCTATTGATGTTAGTAATTTATCAATATCTTTAGGATGGAGACCAATGGAGGGTTCATCTAGTACATACAGTACTCCTGTTAACCCTGTTCCTATCTGTGATGCTAACCTAATTCTTTGTGATTCACCTCCAGAGAGTGTATTTGCTTTTCTAGAGAGAGTTATATAGTTGAGTCCTACATTAACTAGAAACTGTAATCTACTACTAACTTCTTTAAGTATTGGTTGTGCTATCTGTTTTTTGTTTCCATCTAATGAGAGTGTTTCTATATATCCTTTTAATGTATCTATTGGTAAGTTGCTCATCTCAATGATATTGTACTTACCTATGGTTACAGCTAGTGAGTACGGTTTTAATCTATCTCCATTACAGCTATCACATACTCTTTCTGCCATATATTTCTCAATATCAACCTTCCTATACTCTGAATCAGTCTCTTTATACAATCTTTCTAACTCATTAGTAACTCCCTCATACTGTACATCATATATTCTCTCTTTACCGAAACGATTTGTATATTGAATTCTATATGACTCTTTAGCATTACTTCCAAAGAGTATTAGATCTAATATCTCTTTAGGATATTTGCCTAACTGAGTTTGTAAATCAAAGTTATGTTCCTTAGCTACGCTTTCTAATATTCTTCTTGTCCAGGAGTCTTTAGTAGTCCTATTACCCCAAGGAAAGATTCCTCCCTCTGATATTGTTAAGTTAGGATTATATATCTTAGTTATATCTATCTCATTTATAATACCCAAGCCAGAGCACTTAGGACATGCTCCTTCTGGTGCATTGAATGAGAAAGAGGCAGGTGTAATTTTAGGGTATGAGATTTGACACTTAAAACATGTATTCTTTTCAGAGAAGAAATATTCTTTTTTATCTATTAATACCTTTATCTCACCATCTGAAAGAGATGTAGCTAACTCTAAGGAGTCTATTAATCTCTTCTTAAATGACTCTTTATCATCCTCTAGCATCTTGTAAGTTAACCTATCTACTACTAAATCTATTGTATGTTTAATATTGGAATCTAGATTTAAATCCTCTATATCATCTAAATGATATGTATCTCCATCTATTATCACTCTAGAAAAACCTTTACTATGCAATTTTGAGAGTAGGGCAGTATATTCTCCTTTTCTACTTTTTACTAAGGGAGAGAGTAGTTGGATATTCTCTTTATCTTTTTTAATTAGGTTTAATATTCTCTGTGATATCTGTTGAATACTCTGAGATGATATTTCACTACCACATGTAGGACAGTGGGGTTGCCCTATATGCCCGTACAGTAATCTTAAATATCCATATATCTCTGTAATGGTACCTACAGTGGATCTAGGGTTACTACTTGTTGTTTTTTGGTCTATTGATATTGCTGGAGAAAGACCTGTAATGGAATCTACATCAGGCTTATGCATTAGTCCTAGAAACTGTCTAGCGTATGAAGAGAGAGACTCTACATATCTTCTCTGTCCTTCTGCATACAGTGTATCGAATGCTAGAGATGATTTACCACTTCCAGATACTCCTGTTAATACAACTAACTTATTTTTAGGTATATCTAAAGAAATATCCTTAAGATTATGCTCTTTAGCTCCCTTTATTTCTATATATTCTTTGTTCATGACAACTTACATTATATCATGATTTTCTTAATCTATTACCTTAAATTAGAGGTATGGAGATGGTATAATAACGGGGATTGCACCCGTAGCTCAATTGGATAGAGCAACGCACTCCTAACGCGTAGGTTACTGGTTCGATTCCGGTCGGGTGCATACCGTTAATATTTCTTACATATATACATATATGAATATGACAGTAGATGAGCTTAAACCACCAGATAGGAAGGATGGATATCCATCTCAAACACCTATATGGTTAAGAAGAGTATTAGAGATATTACCAGGTAGTTTAATATGGTTCTTTGTTCTATCTCCACTAATCTTTGCAATTTTTGGTTGGGAAGAGGTATTCGTATTCTATATTTCATACCTTATAATATATTGGGTTTATAGGGGGATTAAGTTTGTAGTAGGTATCGCTATTGGAGTAAAAAGAATGGAAAGGGACCTTAAGACAGACTTTCTTAAGTTAATAAAAGAAACAGATCAGAAGAGATTTGATGAACTTAAATATATATATTTATGTCCTGTATACAAAGAGGGTTTAGATGTTTTAGAGCCATCCTTTGAGGCATGGAGTAAGAGTGATGTAGGAGCTAAAAAGATACACGTTATTGTTGCAATGGAAGAGAGAAGTGCTAAGGATATTCAGATTCCTAATTTTGAAGTATTAAAGAAAAAATATGGTCATCTATTCGCTAGTATGGAGTATTTTGTACATCCTACTGGTATTGAGGGAGAGGCTGCTGGTGTTAAGGGAGCCAATATTAATTGGGCTATGAGGAAGTATGTAAAGAGGTTAGAAGAGGAGGGGGAGGATATTCATAACTATATGCTAATTACATGTGATTGTGATTTAAGACCTAATCCTAAATATCTATCGGGTATTACTTATAAATATCTTACTGTAGAAGATCCAGATCATAGGTACTATACAAGTGCTGTATATACACTGAATAATAATATATGGAGAGTACCAATATTAATAAGGGTACAATCTACTATGTTAACTTTAGTTACATTACATAACTGGACTACAGAAAAGTATGAGACTATACCTTTCTCAAGTAGTGTATTTAGTTCTAAAGCCACATTTTCTTCATATGTAGTTAATCTAAAGACATTAAAAGAGGTACATTACTGGGATCCACAGTTAGGTATAGATGATACGACATTTTTCTGGAATGCAGTAGTAAGGTATAAAGGGAACTTTAGAGGTGAAGAGGTATATTTGCCTAGTAATAGTGATGCAGTAGAGAATGAAACTATGCTTAAGTCGTATAAATCATTTTATAAGCAGCAACATAGATGGGGGTGGGGTATTATTATATTCCCAACGACATTAGCAGCATTGATATATGAGAAGAATATGTCTATTGCATGGAAATTACATATGGTATTTGCCATTATTAAAAATTACATACTCTTTTTTACAGTAGTGTATCTCATGACTATCGGTTTAGATTTATTGGGAGTATTTAGTAATGACTATGCTTATAGCTCTGCTGCTTACAATCTACCTACTGCTATGAGTTTCCTTTTGAGCTTACTAATTATATGTAACCTATTCCTTATCTACTTTAGAAGAAAGTTAATCCCTATACCAAAGGAGTGGCCTCTATGGAGGAATATATTAGACTTTGGAGAGGTGGCATTAATTGCGGTACAGATGCTTACATTTGGTTTTATTCCTTACCTTCAAGCACATACAGAAATGATGTTTGGTAGAGGTTTTAAAAAGAATTTCTATGCTACAGAGAAAGTAAAAATGAAGAAGAGTAGGTTATCTAAATAGGTAGGAATCTATATATATGTCATCAGAAGTATCCTTATTTTCGGAGTAGAAAGTATATACCTTATCACTAGATATTGTTATTACAAAATATTTAAGTGTATCTAACTCTTTAAGTATCTCTACTTGGTTATCTCCATCCTTATCTGCAATATACAGTACATTATCCTTCTCGTACCATATATATGAGGAGTTAGATATCCAATTTACATTTGTACTATCAGTATCCAAACCTTTGATATTTTTTGAACCTAACTCAACAGTATGATCACCATCTTGTTTATTAAATGTAAATACGTTGTATCCCTGTGTATCTTTAAATATTAATTTATAGTTATCTGGTGAGAATTGTACAAACTGTGAAGGGTAGGGGGATATTAAATAGTATTTCTGGTTATCCATACTATACCAGTATGCAGAGGTTTCAGTTCTTAGATATATACCTTTAGCTCCTTGGTGTATTCTAATACTTTGTAATTTGCCTACACTCTTAGTACTTTGAGGAGAGTTAGTAAATGGAGCATACTTTCCTTCCTTACTATCATCTTTATACTGATCTATATATCCTTTATCTTTTTGAAAATACAAATCATCTACTAATACCTTACTATTAGATCCATCCATTTGTTGTTGTATTAAGAGATATGCATATACATCCTCATTTTGATTCTCGGTATTTTCATCCACCTTATAGAAGTATCCCTGTTCATCTGTACTCCATATATAGCTTTTGTCTTCCTCTTTCTTTATTAAAAGATATCTAGTTTGTCTAGAGATATCATATGAGATTAAGTCTGTATTAGAATCAAACATAAGGTACTGATTGTTTAGAGACCAACTCATTTTGTATGAAGAGAGTGCAGAGATATTTAGTTCGTCCATACTAGCTAAATTACTACTTTGAGTAGAATCAAGGAGGTAGCTTTTTGTAGAGGTTGCGTCTGTAATCTGTAATACTGCTAATATACCATTAGGAGAGAGATCTAAACCTATTTCACTCTCTTGGGGTAAGTCTAGTGTAAGTACTATCTTAGGATTAGAGCCTAGGTCCCAGAATGTTGTATTAATATCAAACCTATACAGTTCATACCTGTATAGTAGGCCCGTAGTAAGTGGTTGCTTAGTTAAGAAATATATATAGTTTTGGGATTCATTTATCCAGCTATTAACATATGTCTTTTGTGAGAGAGAGAACATATTAGATTCCAAAATCTTCTCCTTTATCAACCAAGGATGTACTGGAGTAGATTTCTCTTCCTTAATCTCAATATTCTTTTCCCATTGTACATACCCACTTCTGTAAGCAGAGATATTGTATGTGCCTACAGGTAAACTAACACTTTTAGGAGTTCTACCTTCCTGCTTACCCTCAATATATATGTTAGCAAGAGAGGGGTCGGATTGTACTGTGAGTACACCTGTTTTGATAAAGATTTCTCCTTGTGGGTCTAATCTCCACCCATTTGCATAGAAATATATAGCTACTGCTCCTGTATATACGAATATGGAGGCGAGTATAGAGATCAATGTAAACAATCTTTTGTTGTATCCTGTGCTTTTCATTTCTGTCTAGTATATCATATCCCAATCACCATATAATTGGTATAATCTGGTCATGTTAGGAAAGAAAATAGGTATCGATTTAGGTACTGCCAATTCAATAGTTTTTGTACAAGGAGAAGGTATTTCTTTTGTAGAACCTACTGTTGTTGCAATAGATGTAAATACATACAAAGTAATATCTGTTGGATCAGAGGCTAAGAAAATGATTGGTAAGACTCCAGACAATATAATTGCTAAAAGACCTCTTAAAAATGGTGTAATAGCGGATAGTAGAGTAACAGAGGCTTTACTCAAATATTTTTTAAATAAAGCATTAGGTAAATCTAGATTTTTAAAACCAGATGTAGTAATTAGTGTACCTGCTGGTATAACTACGGTAGAACAAAGAGCTGTAGTAAAGGCAGCTACTAATGCTGGTGCTAGGCAAATCACTATGTTACCAGAGCCGTTACTAGCAGCCTTAGGGGCAGGTCTCCCTATAGAAACCTCTTCAGGTAATATGATTGTTAACTTAGGTGGTGGTACTGCAGAGATAGCTGTAATGTCTTTGGATGGGATAGTGGAGTATGATTCTTTAAGGATAGCTGGTGACGCTATTAACGAAGCCATTATCAACTATATGAAAAAGAAAAAGGGTGTATTAATTGGAGAACAGACTGCAGAAAATATTAAGATTAGGATAGGGTCTGCAATAGAAACTAAAAATCCTAAGAGTATGGAAGTGAGAGGTAGAGATTTTGGAGCAGGGTTACCTAAAGCTATTACTGTAGATTCTAACGATATAGCTGCTGCGGTCAAGAGGCCTTTACTAAGTATAATTAATAGTATAAAAGGAGTACTTGAGAGAACTCCTCCTGAGCTTTCTGCAGATATAATGGATAGGGGAATAGCTATGAGTGGTGGTACATCTAAATTAAGGAATTTAGATAAGCTTTTTGCAAAGGCAATAGGGGTACCTGCGTACGTTGCTGATGAACCTATGTATTGTGTTGTAAAGGGTACTGGTATTGCATTAGAATTAATGGCAACTGGTGAGCGTACGTTTACATTTAATAAATCAATTACATAAATATGGGTATTTTTACTAAATCAGGAAAGTCATCTATGAAACTAAGTGAGGTTACTACCTTACTTTCTAAACTTAAGATACCTACTAGTTTAGTATTTACACCAATAAATCTTACTCAAGAGAAAGAGAAATTCTTAAACTCTGATACATATGAGCCTCAGTTTGAGTACAAGATTGTTAAAAATAGGAATAGTGAGATATTAAAAGAGCTTTCATCAGTAAGAGAGATTACTGATGTAGATCCAAGAATCTCCTCCTTCTACCTCCAATTAATAGAGTCTAAAAAAGATACAAACGATTTAATGCATGCTGTTGGTAATAATGAGTTAGTAACAGAGATATCCTTAAAGAAATATGGTAAACCATCTGCATTACTTTTTAGAAATGCTTCTAGAGTACTAAGGGGTGTAGTAGATGGATACAATCTTACTAAATATCCTAAGTTAGAGAAGGGGGATATTTTAGGATATGAAGAGATAGTAGAGGTATTCAATACTGTCTTTGAGGAGCTTAATTTAGATGGATGGAGTGTAGCTAAGTCACAAAATATTGCTAAAAATGGTGTTAAGGTGGGTATTAAAAGAAAACAGATATTAGTAGACGCAGGTATAGAGAGGAGTAAATTCAAATTAAAGAAAACATTAGTACATGAGGTAGGTACACATGTACTTAGGTCTGTTAATGGAGTTAAGAGTGGGTTCGAGGCCCTTAGTAAGGCTAACCTTCCAGAGTATTTAGATATTGAAGAGGGTTTAGCTACTTGGAATGAATCTAATATGGATCTTTTAACATTGGGATGGTTAAAAGAGAAAGCTGCTTTAACATGGGCTATATATATTGGAGAGAAGCTTACCTTTAGGCAGCTGTATAATAGTGTGTTAGGGGTATTGCCTCCTAAATCAGCATTTAGTGTTACATATAGGGTTAAGAGAGGACTAGGGGATACTAGTTATCCAGGTATATACTGTAAAGATATAGTGTACTTCAGGGGTTTTAGAAAGGTAAAAAAACAGTTAGAGAAAGACAAATCTATATATGAGAAACTATATGCTGGTAAAATAGATTTTAAGCAGTGTGAATGGGTAGATGAGGGATTAATTCCTAAAGCAGGATTAGTTCCTTCTAAAGAATTATGGAAGGGTATATTTAAAAAGGCTGGTATCTAATTATCCTTAAATGCAGTAATAATTTCTTGAGCTATATTAATAGGATTTTCTGTTTTATTCTCGTATGCCTTAAATCCAGGATGTAAACTTATTTCCTGTAGTAATGGTTTGTCTTTCATCATCATAATATCTACTGCTAAAAAGTCTGCCTCAAGGATTCGTGAAACATTTTGGGCCAAGGCTTTTAATTTTCCCTCAGGATTATTGTAAGCATGGTATTCCCCCTTGCTCACTGTCATGAAACTATCCGTTGCTTCTCGTCTCCATCCTGCTATTACTTTGCCTAACTTAATAAATATACGTATATCCTGGGCACTATCCGAGAACTCCTGTATAAACATCCTAGAGTGATCTAAATCTTTTAAATACTCCTGCCTATATCCATCTTCATTATCAATTTTAAATACATTCTTTTTTACTTTCTCTTCACCATTTATATTTTCTAATCTATTAGCTCCAGAGTAATCTTTAATTATTAATGGGAATGCATTTAATATATCTCTGTGTGCAGAGTAATTACCATCTGTTCTAAAGTATGAGTCAAAGTAGGGGATATTATGTTTGGAGCAAAATAGAGCTAGCTCTATTTTATTGTAATATGGTAATTTTTTAATAGCTTGAGAATTTTGTACCAATATTTTGTTATCTGGATTGTCTGAGTTATGTTGATCAATGTAATCTACTATATATTTTTTAAATTGGTACTGTATTGGATTATGTAAATCATGTCCTCTAAGTAGTATATGACTATATTTTCTAATATCCATACCTTTCGCTTTTATCACTGTTTCACCATTTATGAACTCAAATTCGAGCTCATCAAAGTATGCTAAGGAGTGGGGTATATCTTTTTTGTCCAGTTCCTCAGTTAGTCGTAAATTGGTAGTGGCAATATTGTTCTCATTTTCTGTTTTTACCCTCTGTTTTTTATCGATTATTAAGTAATTCATATGTTTATATTTTCCTTATATTATCTATTAATTTCATCCTTTTATACCTCTTTAATATTTTCATATACTCTTTGTTTGTACTCATATCTTTTGTAATGAATACGGTATTAATATGATCAAAGCCCAGTCCGTACTCCTTTACATCATCCCAATCTCTATGATGTATTACTATTACATCAAGTAGAGCATTACATTTTATAGATTCAAAGGATCTCCATCTTTGGGATTGTTCATTCATTAACATACCGTTAATGTAATATCTTTCCTGTACGATTTCTCCTACAGTATCTTCCTTTTTAATCATCCATTTCCTTCTTAGTAGAGTAGGTAGGTCATCTTTACTTTGTCCAATTACTACGAATTTCTTACATACATTTTCTTTAAGTAAAGCCTTTATATATGTTTCTGCTACATAGCTTCTCTGTTTACCAAGTATTGGATAGAAGTTAAGGTATGATTCTGGCATTGTATTTACTTCTAGGATAGCGCCATTCTCTTTGGTTAATGGTTTAGAGAGATCTAGACACATTACATCTACACCTAAGGTAAAGGCGTGTAATGAGTTAGCTAGGCTCTCTACAATGGTTTTAATTTCCTTACTAACGGAATCTGTAAAGTCTTCTGTTATACCTCCCTGACTCATACTAGCGATCTTTCTTACCTGTATCTTTTCTTCCTTGCTAGGCACAGAGCTAAGTGTAAGCCCTTGTTCTTTAATGTAATCTTTAAGGGGTTCATCTATGTCTATGGGCTTTAATATATGGGCTGGGTTTGTAGTATCTCTTCTTGGATCTTTATTTTCTTTCTCTATTAATTCTTTAATAGTTAATTTACCATCACCGATTATAAAGGCAGGTATTCTTTTAGTAGCTATTTCTAACTTACCGTTAATAACTAGAAGCCTGTAATCTTCTCCCTGGACCTGTTCCTGTATCATTACTTTTGTTTGCCATGTAGCTTTACCCTCTCCTGCCTCTTTAGCAAATTTAAATGCTTTTTTAGCCTCCTCTAATGTATTAATACCTACTACAACACCATGTCCACCTGTTAAACCAGTAGGTTTAATTACGACTGGTTTCTCATACTCTGAAAATACTTCTTCTAAATGATTTAGGCTATCTATAACTTCCCACTTAGGAAGAGGAAGATTTAATCTCTTAATCATTGTATTCGTAGACCATTTATCTCTTTGAAGATTTTGGGATATATATGCATCCTTAGAGGAAGCTATTGAACCTGTAATCTGAGAGCCCTTACCACATCCTAGAAGGTAGTATCTATTAAATATCCTCCTATATCCCTGTTTAAGATCTTTAATCATTAAATCGTCTAATACAGCTGGTGTAGTTTCAATATTTTGATTATGTGCAGACTCTAGTACTGGGATTGTAGACATTGATTTAATTCTTCTTCCTATTACTTCTTCTATTACATACTGTTGTGCTTTTTCTAATGTAATTTTACTTTTAGAAAGATTTACAAAGCTTTCTGCAGACTCTCTCCAAAGAAATGGTAATTTAGACCTTATAGTGAGGAGAGTGGGGGATATTGAGTATTCTTTAATAAAAAGAGGGTGGAAAGTAACAATTTTGTCTAGTATGGTAGTAATATCTCCAATATTATCTCCTTCTAAGGATATCTTTACTGTTGTAAACTGTGATTCTAGATTTAGACCCTGTACTGTTTGTACCATGTTTTTTTATATTATCTTAGATATATACTCTATTATTGGAATTGCTACTTTAACTGTTTCTCCCTCATCTACTTTGTAGTGTACTCTTAATCCTGGATTGTAATTTATTTCATTTATTGCACACTTAGCAGGTTTAGTAATATCAGGAGTAATTATATCTACGCCTCCAAACTGTGTCCCTATTGCTTTAACTGCTTTAACAGCAATATCTTTGTAGTATTGGTGTGTCTGTTTAGAACACTCCTGTGTAGTTCCTCCTGTAGAAAGATTACAGTTATATCTTAATATTACCTCTTCATTTACTTTGGGTATATAGCTAAGAGAGATATTTAAATTTTGGAGTCTCTGTTTAACCTCATTATCTATTGTAATTGGTTTTAATATTTCTTTCTTTCTATCAATATTTTTATTCTCAATTAACTTCTTTATACTATCTTTACCATTACCTATTACATATGCTGATTTTCTTCTCACAATACCTATGACTTTATCTCCTAGAACTAAGAGCCTGTAGTTTTCTCCCTCTATGAATTCTTCTCCTATTACTTTGTAATCACTCTTAGCTTTAGATTCCTTTAATGCATATTTATATGCCTTTAGTACCTGTCCCTTATCTTTGGGTAATAGTGTTACTCCCTTTCCTCCTAACTGTTGAGAGGGTTTTATTACGATGTTTGTATACTGTTTAAAGAACTCTAATGCATCCTGTTTGTTTAATAGTGGTGTTTGCTTTGGTACAGGTATATCAAAATCAGAAAGTACCATATTAGTAAGATTCTTTCTCTTAGCTATGGTTGTACTTGTTGTATTGGTTAATGGTGTTGCAGTATTAATTATGTACCAATGCTTACCATTACTTTCAAATTTAGCCATTAAAGATGGTACTACAATATTATATTTAATATTTAATATATCTGCTGCCTCAATGTAGTAGGCTAGATGTACATTACCAGCTATTTTTAAGTACTCTTCATATGTTTTAGACATATATTGATATATTTAAATATTAAAAAGTATTACTTGTATCTATTAGATATCCTGTTAGATCGCTCCTACCAATTGTAACTTGGTAAGGAGTATCAGAGTATTGAGTAGATACAAACTCAGTTATCTTTACTTTATCTAATATCTTTATTGGTATCTCAAATACTGGTCTAACGGTTATATCTCCATCTTCTACTATCTTTGCTAACCTCTTTATATCCTTACTTTCAGATATTTTTTCTTCATACTTATCTATGTACTCTTGTGCCTGTTTAAAACTTTCGAACTTCTTGGGTACCTCTAACTTAGTAAACTCTTTATGAGCATTAATATATCCAATACGGTTGGCTAGCTTAGAATCTATTCTAGATGTAAGTACACCTGTATCCATGAATGCTTTTACTAACTCTTTTTTAATTTTTTGAGACTTACCAATCTTACTTATATCTGTACTCTTGTCATACAGAGATATTTTCTCTGTAATATTGAGTACCTGTCTACCGCTAATAGCTTCTATACTTTCTTCAATTTCACCACCAAAGAGGTTTTTAGAGACTCTCATACCGTGTCTAATACCCTTAATCTTTAGATCTTTTACTTTCTCTAATCTCCATCTTAAACCTGCTTGATTAGCTACTTGAATACCTAGTCCTGGTCTAGCATTTATTTCAAATACAACAGGTCCTTTATCTATATCTAATGCAATATCTACACCTATATATCCTAAACCACTTACTTTCTGACACTTCAAAGCTATTTCTAATATCTTATCCCAGTTAGGAATTTGAATACCACTTAATGGTTTATTATCTTTTAAATCAACAGTAGAGTCTATTAATTCGTATGTATCACTTAAAAAGATATTCTTTTTCATTTGCATAGAGTAGGTAGTAATACCTGTACCAATATCTATACCGGTACATATGGCTCCTGAGTGTAAATTGGCAGTACCATTACTTCTTCTTGTTGGAAGTCTTAGCATAGCCATAACGGGGACTGAATTAAAACATATTATTCTAATATCAGGTACCCCTCTATATGAATACTGTTTAAGTAGAGGGTCTGTTTTAATCCTTTCTTCAATGATAGCGGTGTCTGTTTTAGATCCCATTGAGAATCTACCCTCTAGTATATTTTCTATATGCAATATTATATCCCTTTGGTTCATAGTTGTACCGTTAGGTCTAATCCATTCTAATTCTCCCTTCTTCTTACCGTAAAAAACGATAATACCGTTACCACCTGTACCTTGGTTAGGTTTGATTACGAAACTTTTAGGAAGGCTCTCCCAATCTAGAAACTGTAACTGTTTCTTACTCCTTATTAATTTGTATACCTCTGGAGTTTGTATTAACTCCTTTCTAAGAACCCTTTTAGTTAATATCTTGTTATCAGCAATAGCTTTGGATGAGGGAGGGTTATAAGGTCTTACATACTCTTGGTTTCTCCTGTTTAGACCTAATACCTCCTTATTTAGTTTTAATATACTACTTGTCATCGTCTCTACCAGTAAATCTAAATCTAAAGTAATCCTTTATCCTCAAACCTTTAAACATACCAATTAAGATATTTAAGATTGCAAGTAGAGGTATTAACCATAGATTGTTTAGGAAGTAGTCAGAGATTATCTCTCTAGTTATTACAAACCATCCAAATACTGCTACTAAGATTGTAGTAAGTAGAGTCATTACAGATGATTGTAGGGACTTTTTGACATACTGCTTTGTAAAAAAGTCAGAGAGAGCCGCTATTGATATGAAAGCGAGTGGGGGGATATTAGACATATTCTCTAAACCTAATCCTAAGGTATCTATTAATACAAAGAAAAGAACTAATACCATTGAGAGGACAATATAGTTGGTAGCAATACGAGTAATGTAATGTATTCTTACCTTTTTAAGTACAGAGTAGGAGAGTAAAGAGGTTAATATTACAATCAATGTTACTGCTAAACCGTATTTTAATCCTGTATATGAGTATGCAATTGAAAGAAGTACTGGAGCATATATACCGTATGTCTTACCTCCTACAAGATATCTAGAGATACTTACAATGGTTGCTACAATACACATAGCTATGAGTATTTCTAATACCATTTGTGATATACCATGATCAATTATCCACTCTGTTAACTTGGATGTTTCAAACATATATATATTGATCAAAAATTAGAATATTTAACCCTCCATTATACTTTGTATATGTATATTTTGTCGATGAAAAGAAAAGAGAGCCTTTCGGCTCTCTTTAAGATACTTTTTAAAGATTTAGATTACTCTAATTCTACTTTTGCACCAGCTTCCTCAAATTTTGCTTTGAAAGCCTCTGCATCTTCTTTCTTTACTCCCTCTTTTACTGTCTGAGGAGCTGCTTCTACAAGATCCTTAGCCTCTTTAAGACCAAGTTCTGTAATCTCTCTTACTACCTTGATTACACCAATCTTGTTACTACCTGCCTCCTTTAAAACAATATTGAAGACTGATTTCTCTACTACTTCTTCAGCTGCTGCTGCTGGAGCTGCTGCTACTGCCATAGGGGCTGCTGCACTTACTCCAAACTTGTCTTCCATTACCTTAACAAGATCAGCTAGTTCTAAAACGGTCATTTTCTCAACCATTTCGATAACTTTTTGAGCATTGTCAGATAACTTTGGAAGCTCTTTGTTTACTTCGTCTGCCATTGTATGTATATATTAAATAATTTAATTATTAATGTTATTTCTTTTCAGAAATTCCTTTTAATACCATTGTTAAACCTCTTACGTTCCCAGTTACTGCGTTCATAAAGCCTGTTAGAGGTGCATTCATAGTACCAACAAGTCTAGATAGTAATACTTCCTTAGATGGTATGTCTGCTAATTGCATTACTCGCTCTGCTGTTAAGAATTCTCCTTCATATACTCCACTTCTTGGTTCTAAGAGTTCTGCATCTTTTTGAATCTTTTTTACTAATTTTGCTGGTTCTGTTGGATCTTGTTCAAATGCTATTAATGCTGTTGGTCCATCAAAATCTTGTGTTTGTAATGGTTGTTTTGTATCTTGTAATGCTACTTTAAATATACTGTTTTTAAGTACAGTAAAATTAGCACCTACATCCTTTAATTGGATTTTAAGTGTAGTTACAGTAGCTGTATCTATCTTATCTGAGTTAACTAAAAGGTATCCTGATTTACTTTCTATTAAATCTTTATACTTTTTAAGCAACTCTTCTTTCTGAGTACGACTTTTAGACATCTCTATGTTTATTTAATTAATATTGAATTACTATTTACCTCGTATGGATTTATTTATATACCATACTTCTTCGGTTAAATACTAAAGGTGATTATATACAAAGTAAGAGTAGGGGTCAAGGGCTTTACAGAAGGGAACTATTTATATACTCATACGAGATATATTTTGAACTACATAGTTCCCTTCTGTTGTTTAAGCCTACCGAGTTTTTAAAATTTTACCAATTGGGGTCTGCTATAAGTTTTGGGGGGAGTTTACCAATAAAAATTTTAATACATTCCTGACAATCAGGCCTCCCTTCTTTCTGGGGCCTTGTTTTAACAATCTTTGTTAAAACAATTGTCTTATCTTTCAATTCTCTGACGTGGAAGCGAAAACCCTCTTTGGTTTCTATTATTGATTTTTGTGGCATTCCCTTACCTTCGATAACGTCTGAAATTTGAAAGGATCGACCTTTATGGTGCAAATGTTCGTCAGAAATGTAAACGCAATTGTTTTTTTGAGACCTACAATTGTAATCAGAAGCAATTACCTCTGGTGGTTCTTGCTCTTCTTTACAATCCTTGCAATATTGCTTAAACTCGCAAAAGTCACACATTTTGTTCTCCCTTTTTAACTACTGACACTTTTTTAATGAACAACGATGGTCTCGGTAGACCTATTAACAAGCCACATTATATGCCTATAGGGTTAAAAATATCAAGTGTAATTATATTCCCCAATCATCAAGATGTTTATATCTATTAGATATCCTGTAAGTATCTTTCCCATTATGTGTAACTTTTTGTATGACCTCTGGCTTCTCTTTCCATATATTTCGCAACCTCTCTTGGTTGTATGTAATAAGATTATTGTATATCTCTACAAGTTTTCTTAAGTTATTGGCAAAGACTGAGTCTTTTTCAGTTAATTCATACATATCCGCACGAAATTCAAAAGTATGTATGTCACTAAGATAGGGGGGCTCTCGTAGTGCTTGCGGATTCTCTTTAAGAATAGATGCAAATTTTGTAAGTTCATGTAAATCATCTAGGTAATCTTTTTTATGTTCGGCTTTTACATAAGGAGAACCGAGTAGAGTGTTTTCTAATAGTTTTGATTCTCCTAAATCACCCTTATTGGCGGTTTTTTCTGAAATAAAGGTCTCTCTCATACCCACTGCACTTATTTTTTCTTGTAGTTCTGGAACTATTGTTGGGTGATATTTAACGTCTTTTGAGGGCTCTATTGAAGCTTTTACTACTTTCCAAAAAATATCTTGATCTTTGAAGTTACCAGGTAAAATTCTGAAATGCATATTTAAATACTCTGCGAGATCAATATTTAACATCTCTGCTCTTGCCTTTATATCTGGAAGTAAATCTCTGAGATCATATTCATTAAGGAAAATAATACCTTTCTCTAGTGGGATACTTACTCCTTCCTCATTGTATGCTGCCATAGCACTACCACTAGAAGCAATATCATTAGAGATTCTAGTACCTTCTAGGCCTGATACAGGTATTGCAAAAAATGCTCCAAATATGTAACTACCTCCACCTTCTCCATCTGTTTCTCTACCAGTTCTTGCTTCAAAACATACTCTATCTACATCAAAATAGGCTTCTCCATATCGAATCAGTTCTTGGCGAGTAAGCTCTCTTTTGCTTGGTGAGACTACTGCTCCCTGTTTAATTATTTTTCTTAGTACATCTTTATCCCAAGATATACCAAGTTCTCTTTTGTCAGAAGCTGGTAGGTTACTATCGAAACCATGGATAAGGATGGATCCTTCTAATGGATTTCTAAGCCGTTCTGCATGTACCTTTTCTAATAGATCAGAGTAGGTGGGGTAATTATTTCTGAAATCGGAGGAATTTTCATAGTATCTTTTATATCTGTCTTTATCGGGAATATGGTAATGTTCCAGTTCTAACTCTTTAACCTTGGTAAATAGTTCTTCTCTAATCTTTTCTTCCTCTGGAGTGTATAGGTTCTCTGTTGTAATAGTTTCCATATTATTTATTCTATACATATTTAGTATAAACAAAAAGACCTCTTTTCAGAGGTCTTAATTATTGCTATTTATGATTATTTACTCAGCTTTTTTATAATCTATCTTAAAGCTAGGACCCATTGTAGGAGCTATATGCATTCTCTCTACAACCTGGTTATATGGTTTGCCTAATACATCTTCTACTGCTGAAATAGCTACTGAGATATTCTCTAATAGTTTTTCATCATCTAAATCTAATCTACCTGCTTTAATATGTATTACACCAGAGGTATCACAAGCAAATGTTTGTTTACCTTTCTTGTATTCCTCTATTGCAGATTTAAAATCATCAGTTACTGTTCCATTCTTAGGATTAGGCATTAATCCCTTAGGACCTAACTCTTTACCAAGTACAGCTATCTTAGCCATTACAGAAGGCATAGCTATAGCTACATCAAATGTAATTTTGTTTGCCTTAATATCTTTTATTAATGTATCTAAACCTACAAAGTCTGCACCTGCTTCCTTTGCTTCTTTCTCTTTCTCTGGTGTTGTAAATACTGCTATAGTAACACTCTTTACATCTGTAGAGTGGGGGAGTGATACTGCACCCTTAATAGATTTAGGATCTTTATCCTTAGATACTTTAATATCAAAATGTAACTCTAAACTACCTACAAAAGAGCTATATGAGGTCTTCTTAGCCTCTTTAATACCATCTTGTATAGAGTATGTCTTACTCCTATCTAAATCTTTTACTATCTTGTTATATTTCTTTCCTCTTTTCATTCTGTATTATTTTTTAAACATTATATTTCAGTCTCTATACCCATCTGTCTTGCTGTACCAGCAATTATCTTTGCTGCTTGATCAGGATCTGATGTGTTTAGGTCTGGCATCTTAATTTCTACAATCTTTTTAATCTGCTCTTTAGAAAGTTTTCCTACTTTATCTAAGTTAGGTCTAGCAGAACCCTTCTTAATCTTTAACTCTCTCCTAATTAATTCTGATGTTGGAGGAGTCTTAGTTATGAAGTCAAAAGATCTATCATCATATATTGTAATGATTACTGGTGTTAATATGCCTCCTGCTTCTCTAGTTTTTTCGTTAAACTGAGCACAGAACTCCTGTGTAGAGATACCGTATGGTGCTAATGTAGGACCAATTGGAGGTGCAGGTGTTGCTTGTCCTGCTGGTATTGTTATCTTAATTATTGCTTTTACTGGTTTTGCCATATTAATATCTCAAATATTTTAAAGTTTACTTACCTGAGAAAAATCTAATTCTACAGGAGCTTCTCTACCAAGGAAAGATATGAGGACTTTTATCTTACCCTTAGCATTATCAATTTCTTCTACACTTCCGATAAAGTCTGCAAATGCACCATCTGTAATCTTAACTGCTTCTCCGACACTAAATGAACTCTGATATGATGGTTGTTCTACTTCCATAAATTTCATAATTGCTTTTACTTCACTTTCAGGAAGTGGTCTTGGATATTTATCTGTTTTAACAAAACCTCTTACACCCTCAGTATTTTTTACAATATCCCATGTATGAGCATCTAATTCCATCTTTACCAATACATATCCAGGAAATATCTTATCTGCCATTACACTCTGTTTACCTTTCTTAACAATGATTTTCTTTTGTGTAGGTACTAATATCTCCTCAATCTTGTCTTGTAATCCAGTAGCCTCAATTCTCTGTTTTAATTCTTTCTGAATACTATTCTCATACCCAGTCCTAATATTAAGAACATACCACTTAGCCCTTGGATTTGTTTTTTTCTTTTTTTCTTCTGCCATTTACTTTCTAATTAAAATTCAAAATTAAGAAACTGTGTTAATCCCCACTGATATACTAGATCTGCACCTAGTATTATTAATGCGATTATAGCACAGAGTATTACTGTATATACGGTTAACTGGAACAGATCTTTTCCTGTTGGCCACTCTGTTAACTTTAATTCATTTATTATTTTTCTAATTGTATCCATATTTCTATTTTTAAGCAGGCCCACTCCGGTTCGAACGGAGGACTACGGTTTTGGAGACCGCTGTTTTACCAGTTGAAACTATGGGCCCCTAACTGTTAAACAGCATAAATTATTTTACTTTAGTCTCCTTATGTAGAGTATGTTTTTGGCAAGTACCACAGTACTTACTTTTTTCCATTTTCTCTTTCATATTTTTAGTCTTGTAGTGTGTGTAGTTCTTTTGACCACAGACTTCACATTTCAAAGCTATTATCTCTCTTTTCTCTTTAGACATTTCCTTGCGGTTTCAAATTAAAAATAGGATATCATGGGAAATACAAAGTATTATATTGAAATATTCATCATTGGTCAAATATATTTGT
>JAVEVH010000001.1:67091-77496 GCA_034005145.1 Candidatus Dojkabacteria bacterium
AGAGTATGCTGAGAGAGGATATACCCTTGTAGAGAACCCTTTGAAATTGGATGTTACTAAATTTATAATGGGGGAGAGTGGATATAGGAGTGCTATCGCAGAGAGATTTCCATTTCCTTCTATAGATGAGAGTGGAAAGAATTATACATTAAAGTACGGTAGAGAAGGGGAAGAGGTAACATTCCTTCACTATACTGGTGGTAAACCTCCTGTTACAGGAGAGATATTACCTTTGGTATATAAATTGCCTAGTAAGGTAAAGAGCTTAGAGGTATATCCTTACGCTATTTCAAATCCAGCAAACACTTCTAAAGAGATTCAAATCGCTGATACAGATGAATGCTATTTAATCCCTATCGTAACCTCTGGTAGTGGTACAGGTATTGTTCCTAATACAGATGGGGGTAATCTTGTTAATTCCTCATATCCAAGCTTTAAAGTTATACCAGACAATATATCTCAAAGTGAGGATGGATACCTATCTTGGGCTCTTCTAACCAGGCAAGGGGAAGAGATTGTAATGGTGGGTGTAGTAAGTAATAGTATGTCTAAAGAGAAGCTTTTTATAGATTACAAAAATATTCCAGTAGAAGTCTCAAATCTTAATGAGTAAAAAAAGCTGGATCTGAGAGTCGAACTCAGGACCTCATTCTTACCATGAATGTGCTCTAACCAACTGAGCTAATCCAGCAACTAGTCTAGATTATACTATATCTTTCTAATCTGTAAACTAATCCTCTTTAAGTTGCATAGTCTCTCTTAAAAAGAGTATCCATAGAGGAATAGAGATTAATGCTATAGCAATGGGCATTGCAGGAGCATTAGGAGTTTGGTATATACCTTCAACTGCTTCAAAAAGAAGATAGTTTGTAAGTTGATATATTGCTGTAGGTATAGCTATTATACTTACGATACTGTAAAGAATTAAAGATGCAAATATATATATCTTTTTTAACCACTCTATCTTTCTCTCCTCTTTTATCTTAGAGAGTGCATACTGATGTATTAAGAAAAGTATAGCCATTGATACAAAGAGAGTAATACCATTTATTAAATCTGTCTTTCTCTGATTACTATCAAAACAAAATTCTGTATCGTAGTAGGTTACTGGATCTGATTGATAGCATTTCTCTTGGGTTTCTTCTATAAGGATATCATCTTCAAATACTGGGACTGCCTCCTTCATATCATTAGCTTTTTGTAGCGTGTATGTAAAAGGTATATCCATTTGGAATGATACAGCAGCTCTTAGAGCTACTGTTGCTCCGATTATACATATACCTAAGGTAAGAAAAGAAATGACATACAGATATATCTGTAGAAGAGTTTTAGAGGAAAGCTTAAATTTTACATTACCATTTTTATTCTTACTCACTATTACTATTATATAGATTACAACACCAATTACAAGTATAGGGATTATGAATCCTATTACAGATATTAATATTCCAAACATTTCCATATTATTTAAAATAAATTAAGATATTTTTTCTTCTTCTGCCAATTGTTTCTGTAGTAGCTTTCTAATATCTCTTACCTTAGAAACAGTTAATTCTATTATTGATATTGCATCTACAAATATATTACCATCATAATCATCTTCTTTTTGTAATCTCTCTACATGTATATCAAAATCTTGCTTTACCATATTATATATCTCTTCTTCTTTTACCTTTATTAATGCTAATTTCTTTGGTGTAGTACTAAGTATATTTCTTTCAATATCTTTAAATAGATCTATTAATCTATTATGTATATCTGTTAATCTTTCTATATCTACCTCTCTATACGGTATTCCTAGGTTATGCATTCTTTGAAATACTTCAGAGAAATCCATACCTAAATCTCCTATCTGTTCTACTGTATTTGATACTTTTATTAATGTAACAGTACTATGTGCAATCTTTTTACTTAATTTAAGCTTAGAAAGATCTAATATACTTTGTGTAATTTCATCATCTAAATAGTCGTTTAGTGTTTCAAGTTTATGTATATTCATTGCAACTAATCCATTAGAAGTGTAAAAGAGAGATATTGCCATTTGGTATATTTTAACTGTGTTTTCTATAGAGTAGGTTATCTCTTTTTTAATATTACTTATTCTTTCTTTAGGTTTTATCTTCTTTTTCCCATTCCTTTTTATATACTTCGTTCTAAAGAGTATTTCTTCTTCATTCCCTTTTATTATCCTTATCACTAAGGTTTCAAAGGGTTGTAAGAAGGTCAAAAAAAGAAGTGTGTTAACTACATTAAACAGCACATGGGCAAGAGCTGCTTGTACTGCTACTGAGTCGGAGAGAGACTGTACTACCCATATAAAGGGGGTAAGTAGGAGCATAAAGAGAGTTGTTCCTATTGCATTAAAAAGGAAGTTAGCAAATCCAACCCTTTTAGCATGTAGATTTAATCTAGAAGAAGCGAGTAAGGCAGTTATGCTTGAGCCTAGGTTAGCACCCAAAATCATTGGTATGGCAACTTCGATAGGGATAAGGCCTCCTTGAGCAAGTATTACAACAATACCAGAGGTTACAGAACTGGAATGTATCATTCCAGTAAAGAGTGCACTAACAAAGTATGCAAGTATGGGGTTAGAAAATTCTGAGAATAGAGCTATTACATCTGGATTATTTTTTAATGGCTCTATATACGAAGAGAGTAGGGAGAGAGCAAATAGTATGAAACCTAGAAAGAAGAGCGGTTTACCAAATAGTTTAGATTTCCTACTTAGAATACTAAGTAAAAATCCTACTATTATTAATACTGAAGCTAAAAGTGTTGAATTAATTAATGCTAATTGAGCAGTTATGGTAGTCCCTATGTTACTTCCAAAGAGAATACCTAAACTGTTTCTAAATGATATGACACCTGTATTAACTAGTATTACAGTTAGAACAGTTATAGCAGAGCTAGATTGGATAATTGCTGTAGATATGGCTCCAAAGAGAGTACCTAGATAGCTATTTCTTACAATCTTAGAAATCTTGTTTCTAAATCTCTCTGAAGCTAATTCCTGTATCTCATGACTAAGGTTTTCAATAGCGTAGAGAAAAAGTATTAATGCAGAGATTAATCCTAGTGCTATTCTTAAGTAGTCTGAGTTAAAAATATCCATATGTAAAATTTAACATATTTAGAAAGAATATACAGCATTTAAAGGGTAAATATACGCACTATAAGATGGGAGGATATGCAGGGGACTGGATTTGAACCAGTGTATCCCGGAGGAGTCGGATTTACAGTCCGATGCATTTGACCGCTCTGCCACCCCTGCAATGGAGCCGAAGGAGAGATTCGAACTCTCGACCCACGGTTTACAAAACCGTTGCTCTGACCAACTGAGCTACTTCGGCATTTCAAAAGCAAGTTTATTATATAGCGGGAATATAGTCAATAAAAACGTCCCAATCGGAGAGGGATCATAGAGCTCTTCCGTAGAAGGTGGAGACCCTCAACTTGAACCCAAGGGATCAAGCGATTTCGGGAATCCTGCTCTTGCTTGTAGAGCTATGAACCTCTATATCCAACTGGGACAGTATATTTTACAATAAAATGAGAGTGTACGCAAAGGTCTAAAACCCTAGTATTCTAAGAGAAGTATCTAGTACTGTACCGATAAAATTGAAGAGTATATCTCTAATAGGAGAGAAGGGTAGTATTAATAACAGGATGAGGAATATAGAGTATTTCTCTAGTTTCTCCCAGTAGTATTTTAAGTTTCTTGGTAAGAAGGCTCTCACTATCTTATGTCCATCTAGTGGAGGTACTGGTAATAGGTTAAAAACAGCCAATGCTATATTTATAATTGCGAATGTATATAGTAAAAACGCTATAAGGGAATTGCTATCTTTTATAAATAAGTAATTTACTAACCCTGTTAATGCTGCCATTGTTAAATTGGATAGAGGGCCAGCAAATGCTACTAATGCAGTACCTACCTCTCTATTTCTAAAACTGTACTCATTTATAGGTACTGGTTTACTCCAACCAAATCTAAAAAGAATCATTGAGAGTGCACCTAGAGGATCAATATGCTTAATTGGATTTAATGTAAGTCTTCCTTCTGCCTTAGCAGTAGCGTCTCCCAATCTAAATGCTACATATGCATGAGCATACTCGTGTACGGTTGAAGCTACCAATATAGATGGTACTGCTACGATAACCCAATATATGAATTCTTGTGAGAAAAAATTTGTAAACATAATAAGCTTGATTAATAAGAATCTTTTTGATAATATCATCTTGCCTATAAATCTTCAATTATAAATGTATAAAAAATGGCAAAGGTATGTGAATTGTGTGGAAAATCTACAACAGCTGGAAGAAGAATTCAGCATCATCACTCCATAGGATGGAGGTTCAAGGCACCAAGAAGTAAGAGAACTTTTAAACCAAATCTAAGAAAGATTAAGGTTGATATAGATGGTGATGTACAGAGTATATATACTTGTATGAAGTGTTACAAGAAACTTAGAGCAGAGTCAGAAGAGTAGTTGTTCATATTTTTTCCTCGTATACAGTATGTATTAATGGTAAAATCATTTCAATTAAGATGAGGTAATTTTAGCATGTCTGTTTTTGATTCAGTCTGGGAACTTTTTACATACGACTTAGGTCTTGATTTAGGTACTGCAAATACAATGGTTTATTTAAGGGGAGAGGGAATTGTTGTATCAGAGCCCTCTGTTGTAGCTATAGATAAAAGGAGTAAACAGGTACTTGCAGTAGGAGATAGTGCTAGGCAGATGATAGGTAGAACCCCTGCTAATATTGTTGCTGTTAGACCATTAAAGGATGGGGTTATCTCTGACTTTGATACTACACAAGCAATGATTCACCACTTTATCAAAAGTGCTCATCATAATTACATTAAAGGTTTTAAATTGCCTAGACCTAGGATAGTTGTAGGTGTTCCATCTTCTGTAACAGAGGTAGAAAGGCAGGCTGTAATAGATGCTGCTAAGACTGCAGGGGCAAGAGAGGTATTCATTGTAGAGGAAGCTATGGCTGCTGCAATAGGGGTAGGATTGAGGATAGAGGAGGCTTCAGGGAGTATGATAGTTGATATTGGTGGGGGTACCACTGATATAGCAATACTTTCTTTGGGAGATATTGTTGTAGACAATACCATTAGAATTGCTGGTGATGAGATGAACCAAGATATCGTTAACTATGTCAGAGATAAATACAACATGTTAATTGGAGAAAGAAGTGCTGAAGATGTAAAGATAGAGATAGGGTCTGCTTCACCTCTTAAGGAGGAAAAAGAGGTCTTAATACAGGGTAGAGATCTTTTAACAGGGCTTCCAAAGGCCATAAAATTTTCTAGTACAGAGGTAAGGGAAGCTATTAATGTATCACTTTCTCAAATTACCGAAGCTGTTAAGGACGCTATAGAAGATACTCCGCCCGAGTTACTTAAAGATATTTTTAATGATGGTGTATATGTAGCTGGAGGAGGAGCTCTAATTAGAGGTTTAGATACATACTGGAGAGAAGAGTTAAATATTCCAATAAATATTGTAGAGGAGCCTATGGCAGCTGTAGCAAAGGGTACTGCAAAGATGTTAGACCATATAGATTTACTACAAAGGGTTCAAAGATCCTGGGAAGAAATCATTTAATAGCTTAAATATATATGAAAGAGGGTGGCGAGAAAAAGAACTACAATCAATTTGTCTTCCTCACTATTTCAGTCTTACTACTTCTTTTAGGTCTTACATCTTTTGGTAACATATTAAAATATCCCTTCTCATATATATTTGATCCAATACATATATTCGCAAGTGATAAAGGTAGGTCTGTTTCTAATTGGGGAGAAGCTCTTTTAGATGCATCCTCATATATTGAAGAGTACAACAGTATGAAAGAAGAGATTGCTAGATTAAAGGGTGATAGTACGGAAAGAATCTTAGATTACGAGGAGTACAAATCTCTTAAAGAGCATATCTCTTTAATCTCTTCAGAGGAGACATATATAGAGTCAAGGGTAATATATTTTACAGATACTGGGGAAATTTTGATAAATAAAGGGAGTGATGAAGGTCTAAAAGAGGGTGATGTAGTTACCTTTGGGAAAATATTCATAGGTACTCTCTCTCAGGTAGATAGGAATAGCTCACTTGTTAGGTTACCTACTAATAACTCTAGTACATATGAGGTAGTAATAGTTCCGGGTTCAATAGATTTAAAAAAGGAATTTAGAGTAGATTCTTTTGTTAAATCTAGCGGTGTAGTTTTAGGTAATTTAGAAAGTATGGAGATAGAGAATATGGGTATTAATTCTAATGTCTCTGATGGTGATACCGTACTGATTAGAGATGAAAGAATAGGAGATATATTAATCTTGGGCACATTAGTAGGTGTTTCAAAAAATCCTGCCTCTACTCATAAGAATGGTTTTGTATCTCCAATATTTGATTACTCAAATATATTAACAGTATTTGTAAGAAAGGATTAAATATATGTTAAAAGGTTTGATATTAATAATAGGGATATTTTTAGTAATGCTTTTAGAAAGCTTCTTTCTAAGGGTATTTTCATTCTCAATATTTGTAATACTTGTAATATCTTTGTACAAAAGAGTAGGTGATATATGGTTTTACCTTTTTGTAGCTTTAGTAGGTATAGGATTAGATACTGTATTGCATATGCCATTAGGTTTACATATGGTAATATTAGGTGTTCTGTTAATAATGTTAGAAATCTCTTGGCTTTTAATACCAAGGAGTAGTAACTCAGGATATATTCCAATATACTTTTTTGTAATTTCATACTACTTACTTCTTCCAATCTCTACCTCATTAATACAAAATAGTATGTTTCCTGAGATATTAGGAAGTACAATACTTTGGATTTTAGTAAAAGGGTTAATATCTGTAATATTTTGTATATTAATAGATAGGGTATTTGTTTCTCTAAGGGATAGTAGTGGTGGTACTAGTATTAGATTAAGCTAAATATATATGGCAAGTAGAATACTGTTTGATAAAAAATTAGATAAAAAGAAATTACATAAGCCTTTACTCAATTGGAAGGTAATTAATCCTTCTAACGTAAGGAAAAGAGTAATGGCCAAGGTGGTTAAAAATGGTAATTCAGATATTAAAATCTCTGGATGGAATTTCATATATGCCTTTCTCATGTTTGGATTGGTATTCTCCTCTTTGGTATTTAGTATAGCTAGGTTACAGATAGTAGAAGGGGAGCAGATGTTAGAGAGGTCTGAGCAAAACAAAGTAAGAAAGACTCCTGTAAAGGCATTTAGAGGAGTCATTTTTGATTCTAAGGGTGAGAAGTTAGTAGAGAATGTCCCTTCGATGAATGTATATATATCTTTGGAACCATTTTTACAAAAGGATGGGAGTCTAGATAACGGGAAAGTAGAAGAGGAATTAAATACCCTCGGGGGTATATTGGGAGAGGGTTGGGAGAGTAAAGAAAAGGATGGGACAGTGTACTCTAGCCTCTCTGAGAGATTCTTTACCATATATGATGGTAGTCCATATATAAATAAGATACTGTTAGCTTCAGATATAGATAATGAATTAGCTATTAAAATTAAGGCTAAAGGAGATGATTTAGATGGTATTAGCATAGATAACGATAGTAAGAGAAGATATATATATGCTGATATGTTTACACATATCTTAGGATACACAGGAGAAGCTTCTGAGAAGGATTTAGAGAAATATCAAACCCTTTCCAGTGGAGATACTGTTGGTAAATCGGGTATAGAGAGATATTACGAAGAGAAATTGCAGGGTACAAACGGTATATTAGTAGAAGAAATCGATGTATTTGGTAGATCTGTTACAAAGGAGCCTTACCTTTTAACTGAGGCAGTATCAGGTCAAAATTTGTATTTAAGTATAGATAAGGATGTACAAAAGAAGTTGTATGATCTCTTAAAGGCTGCAGTTGAGAAACATTCAGCTGCTGGTGGTGCTGGTGTAATACAAGATGTAAATACTGGTGAGATATTAGCAATAGTTAGCTACCCTTCATATGATAATAACCTGTTTGTAGGGGGTATATCTCAGAGTAAATATAGTGCTTTACTTAAAGATAAGGGTAATCCACTTTTAGATAGGGCACTTTCTGCACAGATTCCTCCAGGCTCTACATTTAAAACAGTAATAGCTGCAGCAGGATTAGATTCAGGTGCCATTACATCTTCTACTAGATATATAAGTAGAAGTGGATATACATTTAGTAATGGAGCACCATTCCAGGAGTTTAGGAATGGTTCATACGGTTCCCTAAATGTAGTACAGGCTCTTACGGTATCTTCCAATATCTTCTTTTGCGAAATGATTAGAGATTGGAGAATGAGTGAACTAGTACCTTACCTTGAGGCTTTTGGTATAGGGGAATATACAGGCATAGATATACCTGGAGAGGCACCTGGTAGGTTACCATCTCCTGAGAATAAGATTAAGTTAGCACAAACAACCAGTCCATGGCTAGAACCAGTATGGTATCCAGAGGGAGATTCATGTAACTCAGTAATAGGGCAGGGTATTACATTAGTAACACCAATACAGATGTCCAATTGGATGGCTACAATCGCTAACGGTGGTAAAGTCTTAGTACCTCATGTTGCTAAGAAATTTGTAAATGAAGATGGGTTTGAGTACCCAGTAGAATACACTACAGTAAGAGAGAATATTGTATCTAAGAGTGCTCTAGAGTTAGTTAGAAAAGGTATGTGGGAGAGTGTTAATGGCTCAAGAGGTATTGCTCATGCACTCTCTAATACAGGCACTTCTGTTGCCGCTAAAACCGGTACTGCAGAGTTTGGTAAAGTAAACGAGAAGGGCATCTATGAAGATACTCATGCATGGGTAGGAGGTTTCTTCCCATATGAAAATCCTAAATATTCATTCTCTTTGTTACTTGAAGATGGTGGTATGAGTAGCAACTCTACAGCAGTAATGAGGGATATGATTACCTGGTTAGTACAGAAGGGATATGTAAAGTAGGGTTAAAGATTTTTTCATATTAAAAATGTAATATGTACAAACGTATAGGTTTGACATATATTTAGACATTGTGTATTTTACTCTCAGAATATGGCAAAGAAAAAGACAGCAAAAAATTTACTAATTGTAGAGTCTCCAGCTAAAGCTAAGACTATTAACAAGTACCTAGGTGATGACTTTAAGGTCATGGCTACTGTTGGTCATGTAATAGATCTTCCTAAGAGTAAATTAGGTGTAGATGTAGAGAATGGGTATGAACCTCTTTTTGAAACAATATATGGTAAAGGTAAGATATTAAAAGATTTAAAGAAAGCTTTACCTAAAGATGGTAATACATATTTAGCAATGGACCCTGATAGGGAGGGAGAAGCTATAGCATGGCATATTGAGCATTCTCTTAAGATTAAGGGAGCGAAGAGGGTTACCTTCCATGAGATTACTAAGGATGCAATCTTAGAATCAATGAAATCTCCTACAAAGGTAAATATAGATTTAGTAGAAGCACAAAAGGCAAGGAGGGTATTAGATAGATTGTTTGGTTACAAGCTTTCAGAGGTACTTTGGAACAAGATTTGGTATGGACTTTCTGCAGGAAGAGTACAATCCGTAGCTTTAAGGTTAGTAGTAGAGAGAGAAGAAGAGAGAGAAAAGTTTAAGCCTGAGGAATACTGGGAGTTTTTTGTACATGTTAAAAAAGAGAAAGAAAGACTAGCAATAAAGTTGCTCAGAAAGGACGGAAAGAAATATATTCCAAGTAGTAAGGATGAAGTAGAGGATATTAAAAAGACCCTAGGGGACAACAAATATGAAGTAGTGGATATTGTTAAAAAGGAAATGAAGAAAAATCCTTACCCCCCATATACTACCTCTACACTTCAACAGGCAGCTAACAATGTACTAGGATTTAGTGCTAAAAAAACAATGACACTTGCACAGGCTTTGTACCAATCAGGATACATTACATATATGAGAACAGATTCCATATATCTATCCGAAAAAGCTATTAAAGAGATCCGAACATTAATACCAAATAAATATGGTAAAGAGTATCTACCAGATGCTCCTAGGTATTACAAAAATAAAAGTAAAAATGCTCAGGAGGCACATGAAGCCATTAGACCATCTGATTTTTCAATTACCTCATCTAGTATTAGAACAAAGATGGGAGATGCTCAAGCAAGACTATATGACTTAATATGGAAGAGAGCGGTATCCTGTCAGATGAAACCTAAAGAGGTTGAGAATTTAAGTATATATTTTGAACCAGTTAAGAAACTTAAAAATATATATACATTCTCAGTAGGTGCTCAGAAAGTTCTGTTTGATGGTTTTAGGGTTGTATATGGTAATGGAAAGGATTCAGAAGAGCTTTTACAAGAGATATCCAATGTTAAAAAGGGAGATATTTTTACAAAAGAGAAATT
>JAVEVH010000011.1:0-18262 GCA_034005145.1 Candidatus Dojkabacteria bacterium
CTAATGAGTTTAGAGTTTCTTTTTAAAGGTATTCAAGATGAATTCACAGAAGATGTACTAGGAGAGATAGATGAGATTAAGAGTCTCTCTATAGATGATTTAGAGAGATATTTTAAATCTAAGATCACATTTAACAATACTGTTATCTCTATACAATCTAATGGGATATTAGATAAAGAGACAGAAAAGATTCTAGAGGATATCTCTGAGAGATTACCTAAAGTAGATGTAAAAAGAGATAAAGATATTAAATTAGAGAACATGTACAGAGTAGGGAGTTTTACAGATAAAAGAGAGAATGGTGTATCAGTAGCGTTTGTTTACTTTAGAAAAGATACTCCTAAAATAGATTACAATATTAGATTAAAGGAGTACCTTTTTACAAAATTGCTTGATTGGTTAAGTTTTGAGATATTAAGAGAGAAGAAGAGTTTAATATACAGTTTTTCTCCATTTAGAAACTGGAATAACTCATTTGAATATATCCTTTACGGATATAAGTTTACTACCGAAAAGGAAAAGATAGCTAAAACAATAGAAGAGTACTATAAATTAATGTATGAATACACCTTTAAATTTCTTAGAACTAAAAAAGGTAAAGAGTGGTTTGAAGATGCTCTTAGTGCATACATATATCCTAAAACAGCTGTTTATGATGATACATTAGCAGAGGGAGTTGCAACTACTGTAGTAGAGGGTAATGAGATATTTAATTACAATAAAGCGGTTAGGCAAGCAAAGAAAATAAAGATAGGTGATATAAAAGAGTTTCTTCATACTCAGTTAGATATCCCTCCTCATATATGGATAGAGGGTAATATTACAAAGAAGGAAGTATCCAACATTATTAAATCTTCTTCTTTTGAAAAGAGGTTTAATACTGTATAATCCAAACTCTTAATTAAGTAAAATTTTTCTATGTTTAAAGAACATCAACTAAGGAGAACTCCACAATATTTTGAAGCATACAAACTGCTACAAGGTAGAATAGAGCAAAGAGGTGAAGATCTTAATGATTATGTATATATGCTTACTGACTCTATTAGAGAGCGAATATATAAAGAGGCAGGACTTGATGATGATTCATATATATTAATACCAGGATATATTCATATATATTTTGATAAGAAGGATAGAGAAGTACTAGAAATAAATTGTCTGTTTGAGAGTGATCGTATTGGAGGTAATATTATACCTAGTAGTGCTAGAGCAGGAGTAGATATGTATACTGAAGATATCCTTTATACAGAAGTATCATATGAAGAGAGAGAGAAAAGATTAACTAGCTTTTAATTGACTAGATATATGTCTCTTTAGTATATTTAGGTAATCTAAATATATAACTACATACCTATGAAAATCTTCTTCCAAGGAAAAAAGAAAGAAGCACAGAATGCTTACTCCTTTATATTTAAAAAAGAAGAGAATCTTAAATGGAATGCTGGTGAGTACATTCTTTTAAATCTTCAACACGAGAATCCAGATGATAGGGGAATAGAGAGAGTATTTTCTATATCATCTGCTCCTTCAGAGGATCTCTTTATGATTACTACTAGATACTTTGATAATGAGGCTAGTTCATTTAAGAAAGCTTTGTTTAATCTAAAACAAAATGACTCTTTAGATATAATTAAGCCTAGTAATTCTCCTACATTCTTTAATGCTAATGATGAGAGTAAAGAGTATATATTTCTTACAATAGGGATAGGTATTACTCCTGTTAGATCTGTACTTAAGGAATATGATATACAAAATAAAGAGCTTAAGGGTGTATTACTGTATGGTAATAGGGATGATGAGTATATATTTGGTAATGAGATAGAAGAGATTGTTAAGGGTATGCCTAACTTTAGATTAGAGAAATATCATAATAGGAGAATAGATAAGAAGGTATTAAAAAATATATTAGAAGAATTTCCTAATGGGATATTTAATATCTCAGGTACATCAGATTTTACTCAGGAGATGAAAAATATATTATTAAACGATTTAGAACTTACAGCAGATAGAGTAAGAAGTAGTTCCTTTGGGAATGGATATACTAAATCCTTATAGAAATTTATATTTCCTTAAGATATACTTTGGATAATAATTTCTTAATACAAAACTATGGAGTATGTATACGGTATACTAGCTTTTTTAGTTGTTACTGGTCTAATGACTTGGTGGTATATAAATAAGAGAAATGATGTATGGAAGGGAGAAGTAATTAAGAAGAAATTTAGTCGTGGAGATGATGAAACTAATCCATATTACTACCTTACATTTAAAACAGAGGAAGGAAAAAAGAAAAGAATCTCTACACCAAGTAAACAGTATTGGGATACATGGGAAGTAGGAGATAAGGGAGAGAAGAAGAAGGGAGAGTTCTTTCCTGTTAAGATATAATAAAGTAATGTATAATATCTATCGTTATGGTGGATGTAGCTCAATTGGTTAGAGCATCGGTTTGTGGAACCGAGGGTTGTGGGTTCAATTCCCATCATCCACCCCATATTATTCCTTCACTCCTTTCCTCTTATACCTATACTCACCAAATATTTTTTCTAAATTTTCTTCAAATTCTTTTTCATCATATGACCATCTCTCACCCCTCCCATTGTAAAAATCCCAATCTGACAACTCATGAAAATAGTCCTCCATCGTAGGACTAAATTTTCTCTTAATCTTTTGATCAATTAGATAAAGTCTAAAATAGATATAATCAGCTAGTAAGGATATCTCTACTATATTCCAATCTCCCATTAATTTACCAAACTTATATATAATATCTTTCTCCGTATCTTTTTCAATATCAATCTCTGAAAGTCTTAATAACTCTCTAACATCCTTTATCGGTACTCTTGTACTCATGTTTTATTATATATTAGTGGTAAATATTATGTAAGGATATTCTATTCTCTTATTTACTCCTGATTCAACTTTACATGGGAATTTAAGTAGTAAAATATCAAACTTTATAAAAAGTTGATAGATAAATCTATTTCGAACTTCTATCCACCGTACCCTATACCAGATTGATAATTACTCTATCTTCCTATACCCAAGTACTTCGAAATTACCTCCATCTCTTTCAATCTCTTCCATTAATCCATCTACCTCTTCTTTGGATAAAACACCACCTGCAGTATGTTCCATCAGGGCATCTCTTTTTTCTTTAAGAAAATCTGAAACTTCAAAACCAATTGGATTATTTCTCATATATGAATCTGATATCAAAAATTCAGAAACATAACATGGTTTTAATCCTTTTTTAATTTGATCTGGGAAAAAACCATTATCTCTAGAGTAGGGGTATGTAGCATCAAACACTGCTTCTGCTAATTTCCTGTGATCTCTATGGTTTATCCATGTTACATCTTCAGAGAAGTTATTTATCATTTCAAATGGGTTATGAGTGATAACAATATCTGGTTGAAATTCCCTTAAGTGATATACAATTTTCTCAATATTTTCTATTGAAGCTTCAAATTCACCATCAGGTATATCAAGATTAAATATTTCATCTTCTTTTAATCCAAGTTTTATACCTGCTTTTTTTTGAGAATCCAAACGAATTTTTCTAAATTCTTCATTTGAATAATTTCCTTCATACATACCCTTATCACCATTTGTTGCAATTACTGTTCTAACTTTCTTTCCATCTTTAATTAATCTAGCAATAGTTCCACCAAATATAATCTCTGCATCATCCGGATGGGCAAAGAGGATAAGTATCCTTTCAAGATTATTAAATATTTCTCCGTATGAATCTTTCACTCTAAAAAGCTAATAATTTTAATAAGTAATTATATAATATTATTAATTTCTTTTCTAAATTATGTATTAATATCCATAAAATGTAGTAAAAGATTTCCTAACTGTATTCCACCATCCATCCCATATCGTTTATTAATGAACAGTCATACCCATCAACAACCTTAAGCGCATCTGTTTCCCAAATATAAACCCTACTGAATCAAAACTCTTCAAGAAGCGATAATACTTGTGTTATAATAGTAAACATTGACAAAAGATAAATCTATTCGGTTGAAAGCAGGAGCTCGCTTGCATCTTCAAGTAATTGATCCAACGGGAATTTCTGGTTTCAAATTAGGTGGAATTGGCCTTTCTCTAAAAGAACCAAATGTAGAGATTATTGTAACTACAGCAAAAACAATAAGAGAACAAGAATTCATACAGGATACAAAATATATTAAAGAGATTACATTCGAAAAACATCTATCTACTAATCTTCAAGACTTCAACGTTTTTTTTAAATCTTCTATTCCTAGACATGTAGGCCTAGGTTCCGGAACGATACACAGAACTTTATTAAGGAAGGCATTACAAAAAATTTCGAATACTAGCAAAGATATTTTTCAACTATCAAGCTTAACAGGCGTTGGACAATACAGTGTCTTAAATGGAGGTTTAGTACTTGTTAGCCCAATTCCAAAAAACAACTCAAATCCAATAGAAGCATTTCGAGGAGAAACTATAATCAGACCATCTCAAAATCTAATAGGTTCTTTCGCAATTCCAACTAATTGGCAAACGATACTTTGTATTCCTCGAGAACATATACGACACGAGCTATACAGTGATAAAGAAACATATTTTTACGAGAACCTCCCATCCCCCTCCGTTGAGGAATTGAGGTCAATAAGTTTTGACATAATATCGAAACTGATTCCAGCTGTGAATTCTAAAGACTTTCAAAAATTTGAAGAAGCACTTAAAACAATAACCTGTCTTGGATGGAAAAAGTATGAAAAGGATTTATTTAGAGAATATTGGAATAAAACCAGTTCTGTACTCTACGAAATTGGAGCACATTTCGTAGCAACTTCTTCAAACGGCCCTACTACTTATACATTTTTCGATACAGACAAGATTGACAAGGAAGACATATTTGAAAAATTGAACGCAAAGCTTGAAAACGATTGCTATATTGTTCTTTCAGAGATAAATAATGATCCTTTATAATTAAATTCTTACCTAAATGATATGTATCAAAAAGAGCAAATTAATCAAAAATACATAATAGAAGAGCTAATCAAAGCTGACGGTTTTTGCATTTATAAAGAGAAACCCTTTCTGACTGTCTCTGGCTTAACTGAACTTTTTATCCTAGATCATCGAGTTCTTTACTTTTCTTCTACTATGCGGAACTTCCTTACCGATAGTATGGTTCGCCTAATTTTGGAGAATTTTGGAATCCCAGATGTCATAGTTGGCGTTGCCATTGGAGCTCTTCCTCTAGCTACTATGGTAGCTGATAAACTAGGATTACCACTTGCTTACGTAAGACCTCAAATTAAAAAATATGCACGGAAACGATTAGTGGAAGGAATAATACCCGAAGGTGCTAAGACAATTATCATTGAAGATGTCGTTATAAAGGCAACTAGTTCAATCAGAGCTTACCATGCGATACAAGCAAAGAACGCCTCGGTATTGGGTATTGTGTCTATCTATAACCAGAAACTAGACTCTATGTTTGAAAACTTAGAAGAAGTAAACTTAAGGAATGTCAGTATCTACGATATTGATGTCCTATTAGAACATTCCAAAGCAATTGGATTTCTAAACGATGACCGTTATCAAGAAATCCAAGACTGGAGAAAGGATCCCGAAAACTTTTTAATGAATACCTTGAATAAATGAAAATTATTGCGATTGCAGGAGGTTCTGGTGCTGGAAAATCCACGCTAACATATGAGCTTATTGATCATCACCCAAATATCTTTGAAGTTTTACATTTAGACGATTATCAGAAATTGAGAACCGAGTCAGGATTGCCAATGGTAAAAGAGATGATAAATTTTGACCACCCTGATATCATCAATTGGTCAGATATGATTAGAGATATTAAAGCATTATCAAAAAAACAGAGTGTTTGCATATTCACTTGGGGGAACAGACCCGATATTGACAACAGCAGTATTACAAAAAGATTTGAAAGAACAATGAATCCCAAAGAAATACTTATAATTGATGGCTATTTATCTCTTTGGAATTCTAAATTACGTCCATCTTATGATAGAAAATATTTTTTAGAACTAACAGAAACAGAACGATTGAAACGAAGGACAAAATTTCTTTATTCGGAATATAAAAATGATGTCCTAATACCTATGCATAACAAATATATAGAGCCCACAAAGAACTATGCTGATTTGATATTCGATTCAAATGAATTAAGTCCTGCTCAGATTTATACAAAAGTAATTAATGACTTGCAAGAGAAAAAGCTATGTAAAATCTCTGCAGATATTTGAGTGAAGTCCTACTCTGAAAAAAATCTTAACATAGATTTCATAACATTCTCCTCATTTCTCATTCTTCATATCTTGTATAATAAATATATAAATTTTTATACATATTACATTGAAATATCCATCAGATTGGGAAGAAAACAGTAATAAATTAGAAAAGGTTGATGAATTTAAAAACTTTGTACAAGCTATTAAATTTGTAAATAAGATAGTACCAATTGCAGAGGAAGCAAAACATCATCCAGATATTAAGATATTTGAATACAAGAAAGTAAAAATTATGTTAACTACACATGATAAAGGGAATAATATAACTAAAAAAGATATACAGTTAGCAAATGAGATAGATAAGATATAGATTGTATTAATATATTCCCTGCTATAATAAAGATACTATGAAATTAGAAATACTCTTTTTAAAATCAGCTACAGTACTATTAGGATTAGCAGTATTATCCTTTTTCCTTATTGTAATACCTGATGAAACAGATATGAGTAAAGTAGGGGTACTACTTCCCTTCCTTATATCTATGTATGTATCTACAATACCCTTCTTTTTTGCCCTATTTCATACTTTTAAACTATTAGGGTATATAGATAGTAAGAAAGCTTTCTCTAAGCTCTCTATAAAGGCATTACAGTATATAAAGTATAGTGCGGTAGTATTTAGTGCAATATATTTTATACAATTACCCTTACTATATTTAATAGCTCAGGAAGATGATGCTCCAGGAGTAGCTGTACTTGGTTTAATAGTAACATTACTACCTATTTCAATTTCAATATTCACATCTCTTCTTCAAAAGGTAATACAAAATCAAATAGGTAAAAAAGATTAAATACATACTCTCCTATTTACTTTCCTATAAAGAAAATATATAATCTCTCATTATGGAAATAGTAAACCATTTTAAAACAATGTGTCTATCAGTTTTAAAGCCATCTATGTGGTGTGTAATTAATCATGATTACACAATCACTACTGGAGGTTTACTTTCTCATTAATAACCAAAATTGTTAGTGATAAACCTCCAAATATGGAGGTTTTTTCTTTTCATAGACTAAAGTATTTGGAAGTTTACCACCCTCAATCTTAAAGATTTGAGAGGTAGCTCATTAACAAATACTAGAAAGGAGAAAAGAAATGAAAAACATATTTAAATGGCCAAAAGAAATATATATCTTTTGGTTAGTAGAATTCGTCCTAGGTATTGAGTTAATAGGGGCTGTACTCCTAGTCTTTTTTAAAGATTGGGGAGGACTATCCCAAACTCATACTCAAATGCTTCAAAGTTGGTTTACTCTATGGATCTTTTTCTTAGAAATTCCAACAGGAGTATTCGGAGATATCTACGGTAAGAAAAATTCCGTTATATTAGGAATTACACTTCATATTGTTGGAATATTGGTATATACCATTATGCCTAATATATGGCTATTTCTACTTGGTGAATTCATATTCGCACTATCAGTAGCCTTTATATCAGGAGCTAAAGAAGCTTGGATATATGATACTGCTAAGAGAGTAAAAGTAGAGGATAGATTTAGAGAAATTTCCGTAATGGGAAGTAATCTCCATATGGCAGGTATGATTGTAGCATCCCTCTTATATATCCCCTTAAGTAATATTGTCTCTGTACAGAATCTGTTCCGTCTTGGAATTGTTTCAAGTGTAGTAGCATTAATATTACTTTGGGTATTTATTAAACCAACAGATGGAAAGAATGGGTTAAAACCCGATTATATAGGTACTATCAAAAAAGGAGTCTCTATTATTAAAAACAGTATTAATCTAAAAAGATTAGCACTACTTACTTCATTTCTCTCTACCATCTCATACTTTGTCATTTGGTTGTATCAAGAAGTACTTAGAGTCTTACAAACAGCTCAACCTGAGTGGGGGTTGTATAGGACAGTATTGCTTGTAGCACAAATAGTAATGATTAGAGTATTGGGAACATATCTTAAAAAATCTTTTAATAAGGGATTGGTTACTTTAATAATCTTAATCTTTCTTGGATTTATGGCTGTAAGCATATTACAAAACTCTCTTGGACTAATAGTATTACTAATACTATCAGGAGGAGTAGGGTTACAAGTAAATGCGCTACTCTCAAAAGAGATTAATGAGGAGATATCCTCGCAGCAGAGAGCTACAGTTCTTTCATTCATAGGAATGATTAAGAGATTAATGTTAACAGTGTTTAATCCAATAATAGGATATATGGTAGATATGAAAGGAGTATATTTCGCTCTTATGATACTAGGTTTACTTTCCTTATTAGGAATATTTATTAAACCTAAAATTAAATTTAAGTAGTATTTGTTATGAGTACGGGTGTCTGAAAGTATATTTTAGATATATGAGTAGGACACCCTGAGAGCTTTTTAAAAAAGGTTTTAATACTTAATATAATCCTATAACAATATTTCTTAAAAAACCTTGACAAGTAATATACCCAATGCTAAGATAATTCTTACCTAACTATCATGGTGTTAGTTAGCAGAAACTGGAAGCGGAAATCTAACCAATTTCAACTATTTATTTAGTACCGCTTCCTTTTTCGCTTTTTAATACCCCCTCTATTACTCACTTTTCCTATATATTAGGTATTCTTCTCATTTTAGTGTAGAATGGTAACTGTAGATTTAAAAACAGTCTAAATTCCCTCAGAAAGATTTTTATTCGTTTTAAATATTTACAAATTAATTTTTATTTATATTTATTATGGATAACGCAAAGTTATTTGTAGGTGGTATTTCATGGAACCTAAACGATGAAGATCTCAAAAATGCATTCGCAGAGTATGGGGAAGTAGTAGAAGCTGTCATAATTATGGACAGATCTACTGGTAAATCTAAGGGTTTTGGATTTGTTACTATGAGTTCAGCAGAAGAGGCTCAAAAAGCTATGGCTGAAATGAATGGTAAGGAATTAGATGGAAAAGCTTTAACAGTAAATGAAGCAAAACCACAGAAACCAAGATTCTAATTCATTAGAAATTGATTTAAAGGGACTCCGAAAGGAGTCCTTTTTTTATCTAAAAGTATTTGTACCTTAGAAATGGTATAATGACAGTATAATTTCCCACCTTTAAGAAGATGAGTAAACATTTGGTCCTAGCAGTAGGTATTAATAGTACTTTGGAAGAAAAGAGTAAGATACAGAAAAAATTAAAACTAGATAACATTATTCTAGATATAGCCTCTATTAAAGATATACTCTTTAGAATTACAGATGGAAAGATTAATATTGAAATAGGTGGTAAAGATTTAAAAAGATATGAGTATATACTAATACAATCAGGATGGAATACTACCCATATGGCATACTTACTCCATTTATATTTACAATCACAACATATACCACATAATAAAACGAGTACACATAGTACAAAACTTTCAGATATATTCTTTTTAGCTTCTAAAGGTGTATCTGTACCTAATACTTTCTTTCATAATGGATTAAAGATTGATAGTAAGAGGATATTAAATATAGAACAGATATGTAGATTACCATGTATATATAAAACATTACTTGGATCACTGGGTTCTAGAGTACATTTAATAGCTAGTAAGGATGATATTGAAAGAACTGTAAAAGAGAATGGTAGATATAATAGGTATATATTTCAAGAATTTATCTCTAATGATTTTGATTATAGAGTAGTAGTAGCTAATAGTAAGGCTTCCTCTGTATGTAAGAGAACTAGAGTAGGGGATAAGTATAGGAATAATGTAGCATTAGGTGCAGTAGAGGAATTTATAAGCATAGAAGATACCCCTAAAGAAGTGATTGAGATAGCTGTAGAGGCTTCTAAAGCTCTTAAATTGAATTGGGCAGGTGTAGACATAGTTACAGATAATAAAACAGATAAACATTATGTATTAGAGGTAAATAGAAGACCAGGATTAACAGAGAAGTCTACTGAAATAGGAGCCCTATACCAATATATAAAGGCTTTAACATAGTCATTAATACTGTCCTGATTGGTAAAAAAACTCATCATCTTTTACAAAACTCTCCCATATTAAACTTCTCTCTTCATTTGATAAAGAAATTTTTCCCATATCCATAGGCCAATATAGCATCATATTAAGTCTTGTAGATGTACAGTAGGTGAGAAAATAGGGTGATCCTCTTTATTACCCCTAACTACTTTAACAGGACATATATATGCTTTAAAATCTTCACCACCTGGGTAGTGATCCATTCTTAAAGCCTCTCTAGAGGCATTGCTAACCCTCATATACATATCAGGCATCTCCTCCTCTATCCTAGATGCTCTTTCATAGAATAATTCCATAAAATTTTCATCTTTCTCAATCCAATTGGGTATGGGACCTTTGAAAGTCTCCCTCTCCATAATTACTTTTCCCTATTAAATATACATAGTGCATATACTCTGGTACCTCAATGAAGTTCTCATCTTCATCTTTTTTACACCAATCTAAGTATATATCATACTGCTTTAGCGTCTCTTCTACATTAACACCCTGTCCTTCAGGATTTTGTATTTTCTTGTAATATGGATACTCTTTTCGAATACTTCCCCAATACATATCTAAAGAGCTTCTAAGATGATTTTGCCAATGTCTTTGATTAGCCAACTGTCTTAAATTCCAATCAGAGTGTATTTCACCTCTAGCTGATACATATTCTAAAAAAGGGAACTTAACATACAGAAGATGAATAGAGGAGAGATCATACTCTTGGGAAATATGTAAAACCTTAGGAGGACATCCATCTTTTTTACTGAAATTTGGACAACCCTTTTTTATGTTTATAGTACTGCTGAGTACATAACTGGTGAACAGTTTTCATATCATGCATTACTAAGTCTACATTATGAATAATGCTAATCTCTTTCTCGAATTCGTGTATATCTACTTTTTCCATATTTTTACTTATCCCAGAATCTAGAAAAACCTCTACCTATACCAGTATCTTGTGCACTTGTATAAAACATTATTAAATCTGCTATTACTATTAATACTGCTATTACTAATACAACTATTACTGTCTTCTTATTACACTTTTTCATACTAAATATCTACTAATCTAAAATATCTTAGGGAATAGTTTACCAGTATTTTCTTTGTACTTAGCATAATCTCTATTACCCTCATATATCTTCTCATACGCCTTTTCTAATGTAGGTATACCACTTACTCCAATCAAAAGATATGTAATATATATTGGAGATATTACTGTTAAGATTGCTAAATCATTTAAATAGAAAGAAACATATATAAATAGACCAACCCACATCATAATCTCACCAAGATAGTTTGGATGACGAGAGTATTTCCATAGTCCACTTTGGATCCATCTCCCCTTATTCTCCTGCTTACTCTTAAATACAAATTTCTGATAATCCGCTACTGTTTCAATAATGATTCCTAAAGCAGAAATCCCTAATCCAATATATGAGAGTATATTTAATGTAGTATCAAACTCTCCAAGTAATATGTATGTTGTTGGAAGTAAAATTACAAATATACTAATTGCTTGTAATACCCAAAATGATGCAAATCTTTTAAAATCTTCCCTTATTCCATCAAACCTCTTATCCTTACCCGTTTTAAGTATTCTAACAAAGAGGTAAACAGATAATCTAATAGCCCATACAGATACTAAAATTAAGAGAATAATCCTAAAGGGAGTAGAGTAATCAATATTAAGATAGAAAGAGAATAGAGCAGCGAGTAAAAATGTTAAACCGTAGGATAGATCTGTAACCTTATCTGTCTTATTAATAGCAGCATAAATAAAGAATACTACTTGTAAGAAGAGAATAAATAGGAATACATATAAAAAATTATTAATCATATTTTTAGCTTGACAATATTATTATACATACTTTATCATGAATCTCCGCTCAGTTAAACAACAGAAAGCTATGTATTATAGTAATTTTCTGAAAATAAATACAACGTTCTACTAGCAACATAACCCCTTACTTCCCACAAGTCTTTTTTAATCCTATAAAGATATTCTTGTATAGATATATTGACATCCTTTGACCTCATCACTAATATAGAAACACTAGGACTTTTAAATCCTAACAGGTTGGTACCGGACTCTATTACAAGGCCAATTTCTTTGTATTAGTTGTCTCTGCGGATTTAAAGGATATGTTGATGATTCGAACATTGACACCTTAACAGCTTGATGTAGATTTATTTCAATCATCGGTTGTCTAGGCCAAACCCTATATGTTGCGAGACATATACTCCTGGTGTTTGGAAGGTTGTTTATTGGAACTCCTTCCTTTTTTTTTTTGCCTACACTTTTCCTGTATAATACTCAGTATATGAAGATTACATTCAAAAGAGTTTTGTATACACTACTTTCTCTTCTGTTGATTTTAATACTCATTTATATATCCACCAAATACTCCTCTGAGGAGATTTCTGAAATAATTAGTAAAGCAGGAATACTAGCCCCTGTAATATATATATTAATACAAATAGCTGGACAGATATTTGCACCACTAAGTACCTCTGCACTCTTTGTAGCAGGATTCATTATGTTTGGGAGAGTAGCAGTCATATACGCGATAATTACATGGCTAATATCCTCCATCACAAACTTTTACTTAGCTAGAAGATATGGCAAGAAAGTATTAAAAAGATTCATTGGAGAGCAGGGAGTAGAAAGGATAGAGGGGATAGCGGAAAGAATAGATAACAAAACATTTTTTGTATTAAGACTCTCTACCTTTTACATTAATGATTTCACTTCATATGCCTTTGGATTAACTAAAATATCCTTTAAAAGATATTACATATCTACAATCATTAGTATGATACCTTGGGCTATAATTGTTACTCTCATTGTCGAGAATGGAGATACCATATTACTAACCGTAATAAAAATATTTTTAAGTATGATCCCTTTTGCATTCCTTAGCTATATATATCTAAAAAGAAGAGATAAATGATAATATATATCAATGAAGCTTTTTAAAAAGCATACTCTAACAATTCTTTTTTCAATATTATGGATATTAATACCAACTCTTTGTTTACCTCATCCAATAGAGTATGTACCACCATTACTAAAACAACCTACACCCATTGAGGAAATAGTGCTAGAGAATATGACATTAGAAGAGAAGGTAGGTCAACTCTTCATGCTTGGTTTCTATGGTACTTCACTAAGTGAGAATACAGTAGAGTGGATTGAGAACAAACATTTAGGAGGGGTATTACTTCTTGGTAGAAATATACAGAGTGAGAAACAGATTAAAAATTTAACAAAAAGTATTCAATCTAATGCAAATATTCCCCTTTTTATCTCCATAGATCAAGAGGGAGGAGTAGTATCTAGATTACAATGGAATACGATTTTAACTACTCCACAAAGGAGTATGGATACACCCCAAGAGGCATATGATATTGCCGTAGCAAGAGGAGATATATTAAAGGAGTTAGGAATTAATATGAATCTCGCACCAGTAGTAGAATATATTACAGACAGTAATTCCTTTATGTACAAGAGAGTATTTAGAGGTACTCAACAACAGGTAGCTCTAAAAGGAGAAAGCTCTATTAAAGGATATACCTCAGTTAACATCATCCCTGTTCCTAAACATTACCCTGGGCATAGTAATAGCTCTCCAGACTCTCATTACTACCTTCCCATTGTTAATATTACTCCCAGCCAATGGAATTCATATATATATCCATTTAAATATTTAATAGAAAAAGATTGTGTAGATATTATAATGGCAGGACATGTTCTATACCCCAAGATAGATAGTAAGATATCTACGGTATCAAAAGAGATATTAACAGAGAGATTAAGAAACGATTTATCATTTGATGGTGTAATCCTTTCTGATGATATGGAAATGGACGCTATTAAGGATAGTGGAGATATTAAAAGTATCGCAAAGGAATCACTACTAGCAGGTATAGATATATTAATTTACAGTAAAGAAACAGTAGAACAGAATCAAGTATATGACTACATATTACAATCTTTTGAGAAAGGGGATATTGATATGGAAATACTAAATGAGAAAGTATTAAGAATATTAAAATTGAAATCTAAGTATGGAATGCTCCAAGATATTACTCTTCAACTTTCTCTAGAGTAATTAATGGTGAGATTTCTGTTTCTAATTTCTCTCCCTCCAATGTGCCTATAAATCTCTTCACATATACCTTACCATCCTTAAATACAATTCTAATATCAAATTGAATCGTAGTATCCAAGCTATTAACATCTACACCTGAATATTCTAAATATTTAGAACCTTCAAATAGATTATCTCTTTCAAAAATCTCTTCATAGTTAACAGAACCGATATCTTTAAGTATAAATCCAAAATATGGTGTAACCATACTACTATTTAATACCTGATTGAATTTAGTAATCTCTGAAACTACCTCATACTTAATACTATCTCCTTTTGAAGAAATAGTATCACTCTTCATAGAATCAGAAGCATCCGTAAAAAGAAATGTTCTACTTACTGTATCACTACTTAAAGAAGTCGGATGAATTAGTAATACCTCTCCAGCCTCACTCTCTCCTTTAAAATTTTCAATATATAGCTCTGAAATAATATTTTCTCCAACATCAATTGTTAAAAAGGGAGAGAAATTAACATGTATCCTATGATCTTGTGCAGATTCTTGTGTAGCAAATACAAAAGTAGACATCTCTGATTGAGAGATATTTACCATACTCTCTATCTCAGGAGTATTCTTAACAGACTTTTCTTTAAAAGGTAACCTATCTTTAAAAACAATGATGAGAAGTAAAAGAGAAACTAGAAGAACTACGATACCAATAATTAATAGTTTGTATTTTTTCATATTAATATCTTACAACATACAAATTACTTCTACTAGTATCTAAAAGTTCAATTCAAACCAATGATTTTCTACATTTAAGAAAAAGTAGGGTAAACATCCATATATAAAAAGAAGTATTAAAGGAATTAGTATAGAGTAGAGTAACCATTTCTTTTTCATAGACAGTAACACCCTACTATACATTACATAACCAATAGAGATTACAGGAAAGAGATATCTACCCTGTAGGGCTAAATACATATGATTATGTTTTAAATACATATTGTAATTTTGTGCAAAGAAAAGAACTAATACATAGAAAAGGAAGGTAAGAATTAGATAGTAATCTAACCTTTTTAATTCCTTTCTAAATATTACAGAAATTACTACTCCAATAGTTAAGAAGAATAGATAAAGAGCTTTTAGAGTATCAGTAGTTTCTAAGCTGTTGTCACCCATAATACCGTATACCTTGCCTACAATATTCCATATCCAATATCTAAAATAAACAATAGGATTCTCTCTCTCTCCATCTACAATCATTTCAACAATATGTGATATACCATTAACCTCTATAGCAGGCATAGTCACCTTATCCCTGTAATATACCCCATTACTTAAACACTGTTCATGAGTAAGTATCTGTTCACAATTAGGCTCTAAGCCTCCATATCTAATTAGATTTACACCATATATCTGTATATTAAAGAAAAGTAATACTGAAAGTGGTAATAGAAGGAATAGCTCTTTTCCAAATTTAATCCCTTTAATATTTTTCCTTTCTAAAAATATTTGTACACATGTAAGTAGTACTAGTATAAAGGCTAGGGGAAGTACAGTATATTTAGTAAATGATCCTAAACAAAGAGCGATTAACATTAGAAGTAAATACTTAATACTTAGCTTACTCTTAACAAACTTAATAAAGAAAAATATACCTAATACTGAAAACAAATTTCCTAAGTTATCATAATTAATTGAAGATGATAGAAATAGAAACATTAAGGTATTTGTTAGTAAAAATACTGGCATTAATCTAGCCCATTTACCCTTTAATATCTCTTTGGAGATTAGGTATGTAACAAATACAGTACCAAGAGAATATATAACGTTGATTATTCTCAGTAGTATAATCTCATTAATAAAATCATTGTTAAGATTTAATATCCTTGCATTACTCCAAAAGTAAAGATACGGTATTCGTGTAATATCTCTCCATTGATATGTATCTGGTGTATTTTCTGGTATACCCCAAGTAGTAGAGTATGCCCTAGATACTTCAATATGATAAAGGGAATCAGGTGATAGACCCATTCTTAATTTAAATGCCAAAAAAAGAATGGATATACCAAAAATAATAAAGAGTAAATATTTAACTATTTTATAAACTCTCTCTCTTTTCAAAGAATACCTCCTTTAAATTAAATCTTTTAAAAAATATTGATATCACTATTAAACAGATAAGAAGTAATACAAACATAATACCTCTATCCAAAAATGCTAATTGCATTACCTCTATCTGTGATAGTCCTAATGACTTAGATGTAATTAAAAGTATTGCCTCTCTTAAACCTAGCGAACCGGGTGTAATACTAATAAGTAGTGATACTCCTGATATACATGTATATAAAATAATATCTAATATATTACCTACCTTTTCTATAGATATAAACTGTAGATATATAACTAAGATATTTACAAATACATTAGCAAAAGCTAGTAACATTAACTGAATAAATAGCTTCCTATTTCTTACTATTAAATCCCATCCACCCAAAAACTTCTCTAAAAATGATATTACCTTAAAAATAATCCCACTCTTCTGTTTAAATATTTTCTTAAATGGAAACCTTAAAAATATTAATACTACCATTCCTACTATTACAGCAAGAAAGAATAGTATTAAGGATATATATGTTTGATCAAATATAAAGGATTTAAATACAAGTACAATAAAAGCTAGTATAGCGTTTGTAAGAAAGAATACTATGTAATACCCATACAATGTAGCTAAGAAGTTAGAGTAATCAAAATTAAATTTCTTTTTTAAATATGTAGCTCTAAATACAGCACCTGCTCTCATTGGTAAAAGATAATTCCCTATTCTAGAGAGTGTAGCTACATACATACCCTCTGATCTATTCATATCTTTAGAAAAGATTCTTAAGGTAACAATTATAAAGAGTCCTTCTAAAAAGAATATAGAAAGATAGAGGAGCATAATAAGGAGTATATACATTGGTTGAGTATCTACTAACCTATCTATAATTTCCGGATTTTTGAAAAGATATATAGCAAAGAGAGTAAGAACGAATATAGTTAAGATAGGGGATATATATTTTTTAAGACTTTTCATTCCTTTTTATAAGGATAATATAGAGATAGTAAGTATATCAAAATGCTAATATAATCTGTATCTTTCTATTCAACATGTATACTATCAATAACTTTCTCTACTATTTCTAAATTGTCCCCTGTAGAATAAATATATTCATTAATTACAACTATGTTATCTTTAGAAAGAGCAATATATCCCTTGTAATCTCCCATACCTGCACTATATTCATACTTTAGTACCTCTTTACCAAAAGAAACCGCCTTCTCTATAGTGTATTCCTCTGGATCTCCAATTTCTTTTTGAGATTCAGTTATATATTTTACAAACTCTGTTTCTATTTCTTTATATGTAAAATCCTCACTATTTTTATAATAATCTAATGTAATGAGAGATTCACCTAAACATCCTCCCCCACAGCCTGCATCAGAAGGAATTTCTATTGGGAAGAAAGAAATTCTTACTCTTTTACTAAAGTTATTAAAAATATCTGGTTCAAATTGAGCATCATCCGAATCATATGAATATATACTCCAAACTAACCTATTTGTTGGATTTTGACTAAAATTCGGATTGAAGAAACTATCAGAAGGGATCTCTGCTTTTAGGCCTAGTTCAGGATTTTGATAAAGGGACCAGCCCTCATTCTCTAAAGTAATCTCCTCTTTTACAATCTCTTCTTCTTCTTTCTCACAGTTAGTACATACTAAGGTTTCAAGTAGTACTGAGGATACATCTTCTGGTATATATGAGAGTTTTTTAACTACTCCAATAATAAAGAATGTAGCCCCTATTATTACAAATAACAGGAATACAATAATAGATCTATAAACGATATTACTAACCCTTACTCTAT
>JAVEVH010000060.1:0-3810 GCA_034005145.1 Candidatus Dojkabacteria bacterium
AGTGACCAACAGGGAGTGAAAGGATACTGTCTCTACTTAGGACAGAATAGTGAAGGTAACCCCGCTACTGAAAAAGGACTACTTGGAACATCTCCACTTAGTACAACAGGTACTACATGTGACTTCATAACAGCAGAGACATCTATAGATTTTGCAAATTCAGCATTGAGAAGCTATGGATGGTTAACCTCAAGTAATGAAAAGTATTACTTTAAAGTAAAAACTGTGGATATCGCAAATAATATATACGAAGGGCCAGATGTAACAAATTATATATCTTTCAAATTCGACAATACTTCTCCACAAAATGTCTCATCTATATCTGCACCAAGTAGTACTTTCTCAAGTACCGCTGATATGTACTTCACATGGCCAATATCAGAAAATAATGGAGGTAGTGACTTACATTCTCAGCTATTAGGTTTTCAATATGCGCTAAATACAAGGGATACTTGGTATGGCGATTTAACAGACGAAACGACAGGCTTAACATATAAGTCATTAGAGTCAGAGCAGCCCTTCTATCTACCACAAAACATAAGAGATCTAATACAATTAGGACAAAATATTCTTTACTTTAGGATATTAGACCAAGCGGGGAATGTGTCCGAATTAAGAACAGTGAATATAAACTACGGGGGAGAGGCACCGAAGTTTGCAGATGGAGAGCAGGTTACTGTAACACCAACCCAAAGTGACAATAATAGCTTTGCATTTAGTTGGCCAGAAGCAATAGTATCAGAAGGTAATGAGATAGGGACATATTACTATATGATTAATACTCCACCTCCTATGTCATATGCAACAATCACATCAAACTCTGCAACATATATTGCAACTACAGAAACCACAATTGCGGAGAATCCTGTGAATGGACTGCGCAAGGGGGCAAATACAATCTATGTTGTAGCGGTTGATAAAGCACATAACTACTCACCAACTAACACAATTTCAGCAACTTTCCATCTCAATACAGAATTGCCAGACCCTCCAACAAACCTAATTATTGCAGATAGTTCAATAAAAGATGTCTCTATGTGGAGAGCAGCACTGATTTGGGATGACCCTGTATACAAGGGAACAGGAAGCCTTACATATGTAATTCAACGATCCGAAGATGCTCAGGAGTGGGAAACTATTAAAACAACAACAGGATTAGCACACATAGATACAGTTGAGGAATCAAAACCTTACTATTGGAGAGTAGGCACTATGGATAACTCCGATGAATCAATATCACATCCATCATATTCGAATGCTGTAACAATAATTCCTAGGGGTAAATACACCATTCCTCCTACCTTAACATCTGGTCCCGCAGCATCATCAATAACTACAACAAAAGCAACTCTAAGCTGGACAACTAATAGAACTGCAGATAGTAAGATCGCCTTTGGATTAGCAAGCGGTAACTACTTAGAGTGGGAGCCCTCTATCTCTACACATACAACAGAACATCTAATACCTCTCTCAAACCTAAGCCCAGGTACTGAGTATTTCTATGTAGCTAAATGGACAGATGAAGATGGTAATACAGGTATAAGTGATGAACAAACTTTTGTGACTCAACCACCTCCAGAGGTAAAAGAGGTACGTATAAGTAATCTTGGAATTAGTAGTACAATTATCAACTTTACTACAAAGAACGCCAGTAAAGTAAAAATCTACTACGGTACCTCTACATCCTTTGGAGGTATAAAAGAGATTGGAACCTCTAAATTAGAAACATCGTACTCTGTAGAAATTGATAAACTAGAAGATGGTACAAAGTACTTCTATCAGATAAATACCTTCGATGAAGAAGGAGAAGAGTATACTGGAACTATTCTTGACTTCCAGACATTACCAAGACCAAAAGTATCAAATATCTTAGTACAACAGGTAGCTAAAACAGCTCTCTCTACACTCTTAGTGACATGGGAATCTAATACGAAAATCTCCTCGGTAGTAACCTTCTATCCAGAGAAAAATCCAGAACTAATGCAAGATATTGTTGAACTAGAACTAGTACAGGGAGAACATAAAATGTTAGTAAAAGGATTATTGCCAGATACTGTATACATCCTAAGAGTTAGAGGTAAAGATATAATAGGGAATGAGGCTGTTTCTGAGAATATACGTATTACAACATCCTCTGACAGTAGACCACCCCTTATCTCTGCAATGAATATTGAAGGTACAAATATTTTACAATCTGAAGGTACAGCTCAAAGTACATCATCGCAACTAATAGTTACATGGACAACAGACGAACCTTCAACAAGCCAAGTAGAGTATGGAGAGGGATCTGCTGAGTCATACTCTCAATTAACACAAGAGGATAGAAACTTGTCATACAACCATGTCGTTATTATCTCTGGTCTCACTCCATCAAAGGTATACCACCTAAGAGCTATATCAAAGGATGCAGCAGAGAATGAGAGTAGATCTATTGATACTGTAACAATAACTCCAAAAGCAACTGATAGTGCTTTCTACTTAGTTATCACTACACTTCAAGAAGCTTTTAATTTCTTAGGTGATTTATAAAGATTAATAATGGAAAATACAATCAAAGTTGAAAATTTAAATAAATCATTTAACGTAGCAAGCGGAAGTGTACAAGTTTTAAAAAACTTGAACTTTGAGATTAAGGGTGGAGAATTCACAATAATATATGGACCATCTGGATGTGGTAAATCTACTCTCTTACATACCATTTTAGGATTAGAAGAACCTACCAGTGGGAAAGTCTTTGTATTTGGAAAAGATATGTACCAAGACTATACAGAGAATAGCGTTGCTCGTTTTAGAAAAAATAACATTGGTATGGTATATCAACAATCTAACTGGGTAAAAGCTTTAAATGTAGAAGAGAATGCAGCGCTACCATTAGCACTACTTGGACAAGATGGATTAACAAGAATCACAAAGGCAAGAGAGATGCTAAACTCTCTTCACATGCTAGAGTGGGCTAAATATCAACCCTCAGAGCTCTCAAGTGGTCAACAGCAGAAGGTATCTCTCTCAAGAGCACTAATTACTAACCCTAAAATTATAATAGCTGATGAGCCTACAGGGAACTTAGATTTTGAATCAGGAGAAGAGTTAATAAAGATATTACAAGGCTTTAGTAAACAGGAGAATAAGACAGTTGTAATGGTTACTCATGACTTAGAATATCTTAAGTATGCAGATACATGTATAAAGATGCTTAATGGTGAGATTCAAAAAATCTTCTCTCCTAAAACAGATAAAGAGGAATTAAACGAGATTAATATGAAAAGAAGAATCTATGAAAAAATTACAGGGGAATAAAATAAATATTCTTTTAAAGGATATCGGAAAGATTTCTAAGTATATACTTTTAATAAGTATATATTCTCTTTTCCTTGGATTCAGAAAAATATCAACCAAACTCAAATTTCTAAGTTTTATTCCAAACTTTCTTAATAGAATAATTAAGATTCTTGATCCTCATAACCCTGATAAAATCTCCCAAATTGAATTGATTAATCTTGCAATAAAGAATATGACCTCAAAGAAGAATAGATCTGTTGTTACAATTGGAGGAATGACAGTAGGTATCGCAGGGATAGTATTTTTAGTTTCTATTGGATATGGATTACAAGCACTGGTAATTGATAGAGTTGCAAGATTAGATGAAATGAGACAAACAGATGTTTCAGTACTTCCAGGTAGTAATCTCTTTCTTGATGATGAAGTTTTGGATTCATTCCAAAAGATATCCTCTGTTGAATTAGCTTTACCCCAAATAGCTGTAGTGGGGAAGGTTAACTATAATAACTCAATGACCGATATGGCAGTATA
>JAVEVH010000012.1:0-17674 GCA_034005145.1 Candidatus Dojkabacteria bacterium
TATATAAATATAAAAATAAATTTACATAAATCAGAGATTAATGTTGTTTAGATGGGCAGACCTAGAGATCAACACAATCTCTATCTCAAATTTCTTTTAGGTCTTGTAGCTTATAACTTTTAGTAGAAACACCTCAAGAAAGCCCTAGGCTACTATTTATAGTGTTATTATATATCTCTTTTTAAAAAGAAGTCAATTAGTTAGGAATAGGGATATTAATATACAAAACTACTGATTATACTTTACCTCTTTGTAAAATCTACCCCTCTTTCTCAATAACTCTTTCCAATCACCCCTCTCAGTAACATGTCCCTTCTCTAATACAAATATAGTATCAAACATATCTAGGACATCTGTATCTCTACTAATTAAGATAACTGTTCTATGAGGACCTGCGAATTTCAGTACACCCTTAATTATACGCTCTCTGGAAGGACCATCTATGAAAGTAAATGGCTCATCTAGTATAAATATATCCCTATTTCTGTACAACATTCTTGCTATTGCTAATCTTTGCCAATATCCAGGGGATAGTTCCTTACCATCTAAATATTTACCTAACTTGAGTGTATCTGAGATATTTTCTCTTTTCATAAATTTATCTATCTCACATACCTTTATTACCTTGTTATACAACTCCCTATTAAACTTCTTCTTCTCTCCTGTTAAAGTAATATTTTCTCTAATACTAAAACTGTAGTTAACAAAATCTTGGAATGTAACAGCTATTTTCTTTTTTAATTGTCCTCTATCTAACTCCCTTACAGAGTATCCCCCTATTAAATAGTCACCTGATGTAACTTCATATAATCCAGTTAATATCTTTACTAAACTACTCTTGCCAGAGCTATCTCCTCCAAAGAATGTAACTTTCTCACCAGCCTTTATCTTCAAAGATATATTCTCTAAAACTTTTTTATCTGGTTCATCAGGATATGCAAAATCTAATCTTAAGAGTTCTAAAGCTGGGGTTTTTCTTGAGAGTCTAGATATTCCAGGATTAATATCTCCGAATCCAGGGAAGTCTATAAAGTCAAAATATTTAGAAGCATATGATAGGTGGTTATCTAAAAGAGAGAGTGTATTAAATACATGGTATGAAGAGGTATATACAACATCTACATAGTTAAAGAGTGCACTAAAGCTACCTATGGATATCTTATTTTTAATTGTATATGCGAGTAGGAATACAACATATCCATATTTAAAAAGTTGTCCTGTTATAGAGCCAAATATCTCATCTATTGTAAAATGTTTTCTCTTAAAGAACAGTCCCTTAAGATATTGATCTCTAGAAGATACAAATTTCTTTTTAAGAAACTCATACGTATTATCTACCCTTAACTCATTAAAGTTTTTAATATCCATACTTAGAGTTGTATAGATGTAGTTGGTGAGTTTTAGAAGGTCCATCTTCTTATCATCATATATCTGTATTAATTTCCTATTGAAATGACACAGTAGTACTTCTGGTATTACAAATATTACAAGTAGTAATACAGACCATCCTAAATGTGAATACAAAATTATTAATGCTGTAATACCTCTAGCTAATTGATATACGATTGTAGAGAAAGATTGATAAGAAAATATTAGACTAGAAATGGAGTAACCAGGGATATATTCTATTAGATTTTGTAAAAGAGGTTTCTCAATATCTTGAAGATTAGATCTAGATATCTTATCCATTACTTCTACATTTGTATCTCTCCATACCTTATCTGTAATATTATTACTTAAATTCATCCTCACCTTATTACCAATAGAGACAAATATCCAAAGTAGTAAGGATATGCATAGTAGAAAGAATGAGTCTGTAGATATATATTCATATATATTAAAACCTTCTGATTCTCTAATTACCTTAATAGTGGCATCTAGGAATAGTCCAGCTACAGTAATTCCAATCATCTCAGATATTGTTACTATTATGAATAGTACATCCCTAATTACTACATCTTTAGTATATCTACCGTAAAAGAATTTAATAATTTGCCACAAAGTTTTTACTTTATTCTGTATAATACTGTTCATCTTAAATCTATAATAACATGTACAAGTGGTAAGAGATAACAACTATTTAGAAAATTTACTATATGATATTTGGGAGACATATTTTTGTGATGTAGCTAGATTAAACCTAGTTACTATTAAATATGGGAAACACTCTAAAAGACAGTTAGGGAGTATTAAATTGATTAAGGATAGTAAAACTTTTGATAGGTATATTAAAAAGTACAACCTTAATAGAGAGGTATTTGAGAACCCTTCGGTATCATTAATTACAATTACTAGATACTTCTCATATGATTACATACCTGAATATGTTATCAAAGCAACAATAGTACATGAACTATGCCACTATACCCATGGATTTAGCTCTCCTTTAGAAAGAGTATATACACATCCTCATAGGGGAGGAGTAATTAAGAAGGAATTTCAAAAAAGAGATCTACTAGATATGTATACTGATTCTAAGAAATGGATAAAGGAGAATTGGATAAAGGTAGTTACATAAAAAAAGGAGGGATTAACTCCCTCCTTTCTCAATATCCTTGATATTACATCATACCATCCATACCACCTGGCATAGGTGTATGAGAATCTTTCTCATCCACTATCTCTGCTACTACAGCCTCTGTAGTAATTAACATAGTTGCAACAGATGCTGCATTTACTAATGCTAATCTAGTTACTTTAACAGGATCTATAATTCCATCCTTAAGCATATCTACATATTTATCTGTTTTAGCATTGTAACCCATATTACCCTTACACTGTGATGCTACTACAGCCCCATCTTTACCAGCATTTTGTGCTATCTGTTTTAAAGGCTCACTTAGTATACCCTTAAGTATTTCTAAACCTAACTGTTCATCAGCATCTTCAAATGTTATACCCTCTAATACTGATTTAGCATTGTGATATGCTAAACCACCTCCAGCAACAACTCCCTCTTCAATAGCGGCACGTGTAGCATTAATAGCATCTTCTACTCTTTGCTTTTTCTCTTTAGCCTCTACCTCTGATGCTGCTCCTACTTTTATTACAGCTACACCACCTGAAAGCTTTGCTAATCTTTCTTGTAATTTCTCTATATCGTAATCTGAGGAGGTCTTTTTAATCTGAGCTCTAATCTCAGAAACTCTCTCTTTAATACTTGCTTTCTTACCCTGTCCCTCAACTATTACAGTTTCTTCTTTACTTACTATTACCTTCTTAGCACTACCTAAGTCTGTAAGACTTACTGAGTCTAATGTTTTACCAACCTCTTCTGAGATAAACTCTGCTCCTGTAACTACTGCAATATCTTTTAACATCTCTTTTTTTCTATCTCCAAACCCTGGTGCTTTAATAGCGACTACATTAAGAGTACCTCTTAACTTGTTTACCACGAGGGTAGCTAATGCTTGATTTTCAATATCATCAGCAATTATTACTAATGGTCTATCAGCAGCAGACAGAACTTTCTCTGCAATAGCTTGGATGTCTTGTAGGTTAGAAAGTTTCTTGTCTGTAACAAATATATATGGATTATCCATTACAGATTCTAAACTCTCTGAATCTGTTACAAAGTATGCACTAACATACCCTTGGTCAAACTGCATACCCTCTGTATACTCTACTTCATCATCAAAACCCTTTGCTTCTTCTACTGTAATTACTCCATCTTTACCAACTTTCTCAAATACTTTACCAATCATATCTCCTAACTCTTTATCGTTATTAGATGATATTGTAGCTACCTGAGATATCTCTTCTTGATTTTTAATTTTTTTGGAAGACCTTATTAACTCTTCTACAACAATATCTACTGCCTTATCTAATCCTCTCTTAAGTGCAATTGGGTTAGAACCTGCAGTAACATTTCTAAAACCAGCATTAGCTATAGCTTGGGCAAGTACTGTAACAGTGGTTGTACCATCTCCTGCTAAATCATTTACTTTTCTAGCAGCTTCTTTAAGCATTTCGACACCTACATTTTTAAATGGATCCTTATCCTCTATCTCTTTAGCTACTGTTACACCATCTTTAGTTACAACTTGGGAACCAAAAGATTTAGCAATAGCTACATTTCTTCCTTTAGGTCCTAATGTAGTTCTAACAGCGTTAGCAATAGTATCTACTCCTGCTTTTAATGCTTTTCTAGCCTCTTCATCATATATTATTGATTTTGACATAGTAGTAAGTAAGTAAAAATTTAACTAGTTATTTAGCAACAGCTAATATGTCCTCTGTATCTAGGATATACAAATCCTCACCATTAATCTCAATCTCTTCTGGGGAATATTTCTTGAAGTAAACCATATCACCAATCTTTACTTCGAACTTTAAGGCTTTTCCATCCTTACCTTTACCTTTTCCTAGTGTTATTACCTTACCATATGAAGGTCTTTTCTCATCTGATGCATTAGGTGGTATTACTAAACCTCCAGGTGTTCTTTCTTGCACCTCTTCTGGCTTAACCAATACTCTACTACCTAATGGTTGTATTTTAATATCTTTAGACATTTTAAAATTGTTAAAATAAATTAATTAGCAATTCTTAAAACCGACTGCTAATGATTTTAAATATATATCGGAAATATGTCAATATCTAGAACCTTTTAGTACTATACCATCCTCTAGGAGCTCAATATTTTCAATATACCTACCTACAAACCCATTCTCATTCAAGGTTACAATAGATTCCCCTATACCTTTGTTAATTAAACTTACCAAATCTATATACCTACCTATCTCAAAGGGCCCTATATATACATTTTTTGTATATAGCTGAGCTGATTGTATATCATCTTTGTTAAGATCAAACGAAAACCATACCTCTACCTCTTTGTATCCTACTTTAAAATATATCTTCCATACTTTATCCAATGGCTCTATATATATTTTCTGTAAAGAGATTTCTTCCCCTAAATATGAATCTACAGTAGTAAACAGAATACTCCCTACCTCCTTAACCTCAAGAGTTAAAGATTCGGTATCTAGTAAAGAGAGTGTAAACTTAACAATTCTTTCATCTAAATCAACCTCTTCGATACTTTGAGCATCTATTAAATACTCCACATTGATATTACTCTCAAATTCCTTTTCCCAACTTCTGTATTTAAGAAATATGTATACACAAGATACTACGAATATTGTAAGGAGGATTGTAAAAACAAAGAATATATACAAAAGAAACTTCTTCATTTACTCTGGTCTTAAATTAGTACCATTTCTAAAGAATTTATTACCCATATTCTTAAGTAATTTCTCTGCTACCTTAAACTCTTTAGGGGAGAATATCTTAGAACCAATTAAATATGAGAAACCTCCATATATTGATGTAACTGCACTTAGTATTAATATATATACTGTTCTAGTAGTATCGAATTGGAAATCAAAGAGTCTAAATACAAAATACATACCTACAATCATAATCAATGTATTTAGGAGTTTAAGTAATGCAGGATACATAGTATCTTTCCAACTTAATACTTTCTTAATTCTGTTTAACATAAAGGAAGATATAACCATTTGTACAAAGTAAGCAAGACTTAAACTAAGAGCTAGACCACCTACTGCTAAATCAGAATCTCCTCTTGTAGTCATCCAGTGTGCAGTATCTGAGAGGAAAGATTTTAATACAGACATTACTCCCTGCCCATTAGCAGTAGCTACCTGTACCCATACCTGTTCTAATATTGGTCTCCAGTCATAGTAGTGACTAAAGAAGTTTGTAAGGTAATATGCACCAAGTAAGTTAACTACAATACCTACAGAGATAGCGACTAAGGGTTTCCAAGTATTTTTTAGGGCATAGAAGGCCCTAAGAAGTATTTGTACTACAGTTTGGCCTACTACAGACACTGAGAGCAATGCTAAACACCATGCAGTAAGTAAGGTATCTTGCCAGTCAAATGCTCCTGTACCATATATTAAACGTACAATGGGAAGCCTTAATACTAACATTATTCCAATGATTGGGAATATTAAATACAGAGATAACTGTATTGAATCATTTAAGACCTTCTTAAAATTATCTCCCTGTCCTTTACAACAGTATTTAGCTAAATCAGGTAACGCTACCTGTGCTACTGCACTACCAATAATATTTACAGGAAAGAGATGTAGACTATATGCAAATCTATATGCACTAAGTGTACCTGCTGTAAGAGTAAAACTAATGAATGTGTTTACTACGGTATTAAACTGCTCACCTAACACTCCTAACATTCTAGGGTAGGCAAGCTTAAATGCTTTCATTACTCCCGTACTATTTACCATCTCTTTTAGATCTAATGGCTCTTCTTCATTCTCTTTGTAGTATTTTTTAAGTAGAGGTATTTGAACTAGGAGGTGTATTACTGAACCTAGTACTGCAGATATGGCAATAGCTGTTACATCTAATTCAAAATATTTAACCAATATATATGTACCAAACACTATTGCTAGATTGTAAAAAAGAGGTGCTAAGGATGTTATAAAGAATTGTTTCTTTACTTGTAAAAAGGCTGTAACAAAAGCACTTAAACTTAAAAACAGTGGAGAGAGTAACCCTATTCTAAAAAGATTAAGAAATAGAGGGTAATCTCCCTCATTTATCCTATATCCAATATTAAATACCCTATGTGCATACTCATTATTTACAATCCAATCAGTAATCTGGGGAGAGAAAATAAAGGCTATGAGGATTAATACTGAGGTAAGTAAGAAGAAATATATTGTTAAATGTTTAAAGAGCTTATTAAAACTCTTCTTACCCTTATCATACAGTTCATCTGTAAGTATGGGTATAATGGCTGCATTAATAGATCCTGCTACTACTACCATAAAGATAATGTCTGGAATAGTAAAAGCTGCCCAAAAGATATCTAATTCATGGGAAGCTCCAAATAGTTGTGCAAATATTCTTAGCTTCCAAAAACCTAATACTTTTGTTAGGAGAAGCAGAAACATTACTGAAAATACACTATTTTTCTTTATCACGATATAGTCAAATCTCTATATATAATTAGCGAATAATATCATAATAGAAAGAAGAGAATTTATCAAATTTTTTTAATAAAAGATATATACAATATAGTATGAATATCTTTGAATATATATTTCCGAAGCAATGCATAATATGCTCTAAAGTAGGTAATAATATATGTAATAGCTGTATTAAAGATTTACCGTATACACTCCCTTCCTGCTTTATTTGTAACAAACTAAATAATGGGTATTACACTCATAAAGATTGTTTAGAAGAAAAAATACAGTGCTTTACTGGATGGTATCTTTCGGAAGAGTTGAGGAAAAATTTAAAAAGACAAACAGATTTAGGTATCTACTCTACTCATACTCAACTCTTAGAGATATTAATTTCACATTTAAGATTAAATGAGGTAGTTGAGAGTTCTAATATCTATCCAATAAAGGGGGATGATAAAAATGAGGATATATTAAATATGAGATTGGCAAGAAGTATATCTAAATCAGAAGGGATTAAATCAAATACTCTCTTAGTAGGGAATAGGATTGTAAGAAAGGAGAGTTTAATAGAGCAAGTAAAAGGGCTCTATACAGAGCCCTTCCATTTACGTATCTTAATACTTTTTGAATCAACTATTCCTGAGCCTCAGTAGTTATATCTGCTGGCTGAGTACTTTCTGTTTCAGTAGTGTCTTCACTCTCTGTTTGCTCAGTTTCTGTATCTGCTCCTAATTCAGTTAATCCTTTTATAATACTGTCATATACATCACCACTATCTTGCTCATTAATTTCAAGTATCTGCTTTGCTGCCTCAAGATACTTTATAGCATTCTCTTTGTCTCCATTTTCACTTAATATATTCGCAGCTAATACTAATGATGGTACATGCTGACCGTTAATATTTAATACTGTGTTAAATGATGATAGTGCACTCTCATAATCTTCTTGTATCATAAATAGCTGGCCTGCTTTATAGTATGAATCATAATCCAAAGGATTAATATTTACTGATGTTTGAAGTGCAGCTAAAGCATCCTCACTGTAATCAGATAACCCAATACTCACTAATCCTAAGTAAACAGATGCTCTCGTATTCCAGTTAGCATAGGTAAGTGGAGATGTTGAGATAGCTTCTCTAGAGAGATCTATCGCAGTATTCTTCCAAAGAGAGACCTGTGACATAATAGCTTTCTTCTCTTCATCAGTAGCCTCACTATGTTGCTCACTTAATATATTGATTATTTCCAACGATATTAAAGCTCCCTTTCTATTTATATATGGATCAGAAGGGTCATATCTTAAAGCTTTATCATAGTAACCAGCCATCCTTGTTAAGTACTCTTCTCTTATCTCTAATGTAATCTCTCCTTCATAATCCTGATATTTCAAATTCTGTTCAGCATTGTAAGATTCTGCTCTTACTACATATGCAACTCCAGCCATCTTTATTACTAAAAGTACTATACCTGCAGTAGCTACTAATGTAATTAATACTGTTAAGAACCAATTTACACTCTGTATTGTCTTATTAATATCTTTTGATACAGTACCTACATTCACTGCCCAGAACTTTAGTAAAAATTCCTCATTACTACCCTCTCTGTTACTGTAAACCAACAAAATTAATGTTGCTACAAATAGTAGGAAATATGTTAGGAAAGAGAAAGGCATAAAGAAGGATCCTATGAAGATGAACAGAGTATTTAGTGCTAGAAGTGCAGGTAAAATGGTTTTCTCTCCACTACCTGAGGTAATCTCCTTTATTAAAACTTTTATAAATGTAAAACCTAAGAACAACCATACTATTACACCCAATAGACCTCTGTTTGCTAATACTGTAAGTATTTCATTTGATGCAGTAACAAAGCTTGTATTACCCAGTGCGATTGTAGCCTCAGTAGCAGGTCTAAATGCACTATACGCTATTGCGAATGAGTCATTTCCTAATCCTACTAATCCTCTAAATATATCTCCCACTATTGATTCACTTGCTACTGACCATGATATATCAGAACCTAAACGGACTGGATTTAATACCGTAAATGATTCTCCTAATATTGATTCTCTAAATGATTCAAATTGGAACCCAATACTAAACCCTACTGCTAAGGCAGAGAATATAAAGATTAGGATAGGGATTACTCTAAGCGATTTTTCTAATTTAACAAATAGTAAGAGACATAGAAGTATTACTACTACTAAAAATACAATAGGTACTAAGGCACCCTGGTTTACAGAGAATATTGGCATAGACCCAAGGGAAAGTACTAATACTAATGCAGGCAATATTGTTGATTGATATTTCTTACCAAGTACATTGTGTATTACTAAGAAGATACTCAAAAGAGTAGTTATACCTGCAACCAACATTATCTCTTGGAAAGAGAATGTTAATGGTAAACCTACTACAAAGAAATCTTTTATATATGGTAACCAACCAAATACATTTACTTTTAATACTGAGAGAGCACTAACTAATAGTAGTACAGCTAAACCAACGGAGAGTGCTTCTACAGCTCTAATAATCTGTTTCTTCTTTTGTAAAATTCCTCTAACAAGATAAAAGAAGAGGAAAAGAAATATCATTACAAAAAATCCCCTACCTATTCTTCCATCATATCCCCACAATGATATCCATGAATCTTGAGCAAATATAAAGGAGATAAGAAAAGATCCAAATAGTAATAGGAATACCTTATCAAAAGAGGATTTAATAATTGAAACTTTACCATCCCAAATCCATTTAACTACTTCAAGTAGTACAAGCACAGATGCAAGTATAATAAATACTAGACTCTTAATCTTCTCTGTTGAATCATATGGTAGTGGAATAACAAACCATGGGATTAAGAATAGTGTGAAATACAGTATTCCCCTCTGGAGAGTAGAAACCATATCAAAAACCGAAGAAATAGGGGCTTTAATTTCTTTTGACATATTGGGACAGCATATATAAATTAATCTTGATTTATATATTAGCAGAAATCAAAGGGGGCTCCAAGCCCCCTTCAATATTTTAATCGTCTACTACTTCCCCTTCTTTTACTTCTTCTTTATCATCGTCGTCCTCTTCTTTTTTATCCTTCTCCTTACCCTCTTTCTCTTCATCCTTTTCTTCTTTCTTCTCTGCTGATTCTTTTGAAGCTTTCTCATACATCTTCTTACTTACCTCTTGCATATCTGTAGTTAGACTCTGTACTTTCTTATCTAATTCTTCAGAATCGTAATCATCCTTTTCTATTAACTTTTTAACTTCTTCTACACCCTCTTCTAATTTCTTCTTATCATCCTCATCTATTTTATCTCCGTTCTCTTTAATTAATTTCTCTATATTAAAGCATAGGGAGTCAGCATTATTTCTCTTCTCTATTCTCTCTTTCTTCTCCTTATCTTCCTGCGCATGTTTAGTAGCATCTTCTACCATCTTTTCTATTTCTTCATCCTTAAGTCCTGTAGATGCTGTAATAGTGATTTTCTGCTCTTTGTTAGTAGCTAAGTCCTTAGCATTTACATTTAAAATACCATTAGCATCGATAGTGAATGTTACTTCAATCTGAGGTACACCTCTTGGTGCAGGTGGTATACCATCTAAGATAAACCTACCTAATGTCTTATTATCCTCTGCCATTTCTCTCTCTCCCTGAAGAATATGTATCTCTACTCCTGGTTGATTATCTGCAGCAGTACTAAATACTTGCTTCTTTTCTACAGGAATAGTGGTATTTCTCTCTATTAATTTTGTCATAACTCCACCTAAGGTTTCTAGACCTAATGATAAAGGTGTTACATCTAATAGAGTAATATCTTTTACATCACCACCAAGTACACCTCCTTGAACAGCAGCTCCAATTGCTACTACTTCATCAGGGTTTACACTCTTATTTGGTTCTTTACCAAATATCTCTTTTACTTTTTTAATAACAGCAGGCATTCTTGTCATACCTCCTACGAGTAATACTTGGTCTATCTCTTCCTTAGTTACCTTTGCATCTTTAATAGCTTTCTCACATGGCTTTGCAGTACTGTCTATTAAATCAGAGGTTAACTTTTCTAAATCTGCTCTACTCATCTTTACCTTAAGATGCTTTGGACCACTAGATGTAGCAGTAATATATGGAATATTTATTTCTGTTTCCTCAGATGTAGATAACTCTATCTTAGCTTTCTCTGCTGCCTCCTTTAATCTCTGAAGAGCAGTCCTATCATCCTTAAGATCTACTCCATCACTTTCTTTGAACTCTTTAGCTAGTTTGTCGATAATCTTTTGGTCAAAGTCATCACCACCTAAATGTGTATCTCCATTTGTTGAGAGTACTTCAAATACTCCATCTCCAATTTCTAAAATAGAGATATCAAATGTACCACCACCTAAATCAAAGATAGCAATTTTTTCATCCTTATGATTATCTAACCCATATGCTAGAGCTGCTGCCGTTGGTTCATTTACAATTCTTTTTACCTCTAAACCTGCTATCTTACCTGCATCCTTAGTTGCTTGTCTTTGAGAATCATCAAAGTAGGCAGGTACAGTAATTACAGCCTCTGTAACTTTCTCACCAAGAAATTCTTCTGCATCCTTTTTCATCTTTGCTAATATCTTTGCAGATATCTCTTGAGGGGTATACCATTTGTCCCCCATCTTTACCTCTACTCCATCACTTTTTGATTTTCTCATTTCAAATGGTAGTAAGTCCCTATCCTTTTGAACCTCTGGGTCATCCCAAGGTCTACCTATTAATCTCTTAACAGAGTATATTGTTCCTTCAGGATTAGTTACTGCTTGATTTTTAGCAGGAGCACCAACTAAGGTTTCTCCTTTCTCATCAGTTGCAACTACAGATGGTGTTAATCTCCCACCCTGAGAGTTTGCAATGATATTAGGTTTACCACCAGACATATATGCCATAGCACTGTTGGTTGTTCCTAAGTCTATTCCTATTATTTTACTCATTTTAATATTATTAAAAAATTATTTACTTTTAGTTACTACAACCCTTGAAGGTCGTATAACGGTATCATCTAATATATATCCAGGCTGTATTACATCGTATATTACACCTGGTACTTCTCCCTCTATTACACTTAATGCTTCATGTATATTTGGTTCAAACTTACTTCCTTTTTCAGGTAGGTATTTTTTAAGACCAATCTCTTCTAAACTCTTTTCTAAATTACTTAAGATCTCTACAACACCATTAGCCCATGATTCACTCTGTTGATCAAATTTAATCTCCTCTTTACTTCTTACAGCCATAGTTAAATCATCAACTATTGGTATCAACTTCTCTGCTAATCCTTTTCTTGATTGCATATATAAAAGTGTTAACCTTTTCTGAGTATTAGCTTCTAAGTTTTGGTAATCTGCTAATGCTCTCTTTAACTGATTAACTATCTCTAGCTTCTCATCCTCTACCTTATCTATAGTGAGAGCTAACTCTTCTATACTACTTTTTAATTCCTCTATTTCTTTAGTTTCGGTCTTTTTCTCTGTAACACTTTTTGTGTTTTTGATATTTTTCATACAGTATTGATATATATATTTTAACTCCAACCTCTCATAGCGTTCTTCATAGAGGATTGAACCTCTCTAAGAGCTGGAATACTTCTAGCGTAATCCATTCTCTTAGAACCTAGTATTCCAATATGGGCATTAGTAGAATCCCAGAATGGTAAGGTAGTAAATACCATTGAACACTCTCCTAGTCCCTTTATACCGGATTCTTCACCAATTACTAGGGATACTCCTGAACCACTATATTTCCTCATCATATTATTTAAGAAATCACTATCTTCTAATATATTTATTACTCTTTGTAGTTTCTCCCATTCTCTTAGTTCTTCATATTTAAAGAGATTAGAGATACCCCAATACCTAGATATATTATCTATTACAATGAAAGCTACCGATTCTGTTTCTTCAGAGAGTATTCTTAATATTGCATTAACTACTGACTCCTTAGAAAACCTATCTCTAAATATTCCTTGTCTAATTTCTACAGTAATTAATGGATTTAAAGAACTACTACCCAATATATTACTTACATACATTCTTAATGCTTGATCAGTTGGATATCTACCAGATGATATATGACTTTTTTCTAGTAATCCTAATTCCATTAACTTAGCCATTTCATTTCTTACAGTAGCTGAGCTAACTCCTAATTTATATTTTTCTAAAAGAGCTAAAGATCCTACTTCATCTGCATTACTCATAAATTCCCTAATGATTGCCATTAATATTTCTCTCTGTCTTTCTGTTATAGTTTGCATATTAGCACTCTTTAAGGTTATCTGCTAAGAGTATATGGGTAAATTTAAAATGTGTCAATAATTTGTATATCTTTTTTAAAATGTATAGAATAAATTAATAATTTCAAATTATGTTTATTATGGATTTAACAGAAAACAAACCTTTTGGCACACCACAATCTTCATATGATCCTCAGAAAACTACAGAAGAGATAGTGAGAGAAAAATCAAAAGAGGTAATTAAGAAGTTAGAGAATGAATTTTCTGATACAGCATTGTGTCAGAGAAGATATCGTGTAATAAGAGATGAGGATACTGGGAAAACTCTCATTAATGAAACCTTTGCAGTATTTCCTGTTCCCCTTTTAGAAGAAAACGGAGAGAGGAAAATATATAAAAGATTGATAGCAACAGAATTTGGAATGCGTGTTCTAAAAACAACTGAAAAATTTGAGGAAAGCATTCAAAATCAATATGGTGGAGTCATTGGCACTCTCCCAGACTATTATAAACATGGATCTGATTCTTCAAAGGAAAGCCTACAATTGGGAAATATGCGTGAAGATGAGAAAAGATTTACTCTAGATCAGCAAAATGGAGAGTATGGAACTTTAGAGAGAGCTACAACAGAAGATATAAAGGATATTATTCAGTACACAAGAGAGAAGGCAGAGGAAATAAGAGAGCTTCGAAACAAAGAGAAGGAAGAAGCAATAGCCAATACTCCTGCATATATTCCAGAAAAGACTGAAAATGAGAAGAGAATGGATGACTTAGATGCTCTAAATTCTATAGACTTCTAAAGTTTACACATGCTTCCAAAAAGTCCCTTTTCTTATTGATTAATCACTTTATCTTTGCTATACTTTCACTCGTTATGGAAAAACTAACACTACAAAAAAGAGAAATTACTGGTAAGAAGGTAAAGAATCTTAAAAAAGAAGGATTAACACCAGCAGTAGTATATAACTCTAAAGGAGAATCTAGAAATGTCTCTATTGATTCATCTGATGCAGATTGGTTATACAGAAATACAACCTCTACTACAATCTTAGATACTGAGTTTGGAAAAGATACCTTTAAATCTTTAGTTAAGGAATTTGGTATTAATCCAGTAACAGAGGAAATTAATCATGTATCTCTTTTTGAAATAGATGAGAAAGCTTCAATGGTATTTACAATTCCATTTAGATTAGTAGGTGTATCTCCAGCAGTTAAGAATAACTTAGGAGTATTGATTAATGTATTAGATAGTATTGATGTTAAGTGTCAATTAGCAAAATTACAACCTGATATTGAAATAGATATTTCTAATCTAACACACCCAGGACAAACTATTAATGTTGATGATATTAAATTACCAGAGGGTATGTCATTAATAAATGATGATCAAGCTAGTGCAGCTATTGTTACCATTACCGAAGCACAAAAGATTGAAGAAGTAGAACCAGTAGTAGCAGAGGGTGAGGAAGAAGTTGTAGAGGGAGAAGAGGGTGCAGAGGGTACAGAAGAATCAGCTACAGAGTAAGTCATATTCCTTTTTATACTTTTTTGTATGATAATCTACAATGATATCCATTATTATTACATCTTGGAAAGAACCTAATACCATTGCTAAATGTATTAGATGTATAGCAGATAGAAAGTATTCTGGATTAAAAGATGACTTTGAAATATTACAACTATCCCCAGATAAAGAGACATTAGATGCAGGATTAAAGGAAGCAAATACTCTTTCTTTATCTAAGAGTGAATATATACAGATACAAGATCCCCAAAAAGGTAAACCGTATGCTTTAAAATTAGCATTAAAAGAAGCTAAGGGAGAGATTTTAATATTTACAGATGGTGATACATATTTTGAAAGAGACGCTATTAAATACCTCTTACAACCATTCGAAGATAAAGAAATATATGGGGTAAGTGGTAGACCAGTATCAGATGATAGTAAGGATAATATGATGGGATATTGGGGTAATCTTCTCTCTGATTCAGGTCATCACAGAAGGAGTAAACAGTTAGAAAGAGTAAATGGTAAGGGATATTACAAAAGTAATGAGAACTTCTTTCCTATGAGTGGATATATTATGGCTATTAGGAAGATGAATATAGAGATACCTAACGATGTACTCTCCGATGATGCGTATATATCCTACTCCATTAGGAATATGGATAAACAGATTGGGTACGCACCTAAAGCTAAATGCTATGTTAAATATCCTACTACTCTTACTGACTATTACAAACAGAAAGTAAGATCTATTGGGGGTTTTATTCAATTAAAAAGATATGGGGTATTTAAAAAGGATAGACAGAGTAGAAGTTTCTTAATAGAGTTACCATATGCTTTCTTTGTATTAAAATATCCAAAAAATCTTAAAGAATTCATATGGTCTCTTACTCTATTCCCTGTAAGACTATTTACTTGGATAAGGATATATTGGGAGAGAGTCATTATTAAAAAAGATTTCTCTAAAACCTGGGTTAGAATAGAGAGTACTAAATAAAAAAGGAAGGGTAACCTTCCTTTCTCAATCATATTTAAAAGCGTATTACCATCTAAAATGAGCAAATGCTTTATTAGCCTCTGCCATTCTCTCTACATCACTCTTCTTCTTAATAGCGTCTCCCTCTCCATTAAATGCATTTACTAATTCTGTTTCTAATAGCTTATCAAAAGATTTACCTGTTTTAGATCTAGCAACATCTACTAACCATCTTACTGCTAATGTCTCTTGCCTTCTTGGGCTAACAGGTGTTGGTACTGAATAGTTTGCTCCTCCTACTCTTCTAGATTTAATCTCTAAAGCAGGTCTTATATTATCAATACTTGTGTGTACAAACTCTATAGCTGGGATTTTACTCTTTTGTGCACCTGATTCTATTGCAGAGTATACTAATTCTTCAGCAACTACCTTTCTTCCACCTTGCATTACTTTATTGATAAGTCTACCTATAACTTCATCGTTATATTTTCTATCTTTTGCTATTATTCTTTTTTTAGATCTCTTACCTCTCATTAATGTATATTAAAATATTATTCTTTTTCTGGTCTCTTAGCACCGTATTTAGATCTAGCTTTCATTCTACCTTTTACTCCTGCTGTATCATACTTACCTCTTACTACTATGTATTTAACACCTGGTAAGTCCCTCTTTCTTCCTGCTTTTACCATTACTACTGAGTGCTCTTGTAGGTTATGGCCCTCTCCTGGTATATATGCTGTTACCTCCATACCGTTGGATAACCTTACTCTAGCTACTTTACGTAATGCTGAGTTAGGTTTTTTAGGTGTCATTGTTTTAACCTGTAAACATACTGCTCTCTTAAATGGGTTATTAGCTTTCTTATACCTATTTTTCAAGGGATTAAAGTTTGTAGCTAAAGCAATATGTTTTACTTTATCTTTCTTCGCTACTCTAGGTTTTCTTACTAACTGGTTTATCGTTGGCATGGTTCGTATTATACAACAAAATCAATTAAAATTTAATCTCTTCGAGATCATTTAAGTTCTTAATAGCAGCACTCTCTCCAGATGGTATTCTTCTTCCAATGATTACATTCTCTTTCATACCTCTTAAGAAGTCTGTTTTACCTAATATTGCACTATTTGTCAAAACTCTTACCTGCTCTTGGAATGACATTGCAGAAAGGAAACTCTCTGTATGTAAAGCTGAAGCTTTGATTCCAAGTAACTTAGGTACTACTAATGCTTTTCTCTTTCCATCCTTAAGAAGAATATTATTCTTAGTATCGGATACAAATCTATTTACCATAGAGCCTACTAAGTATTCTGAATCTCCAGAATCCAAAACTCTTCCAAGTCTTGCCATCTGTCTAATTACAACCTCTACATGGATATCTCCAATAGGGACTGCTTGTTCATTGAATACTCTTTGGACTTCATCTAATACATACTTCTGAGCTGCTTGAATACTTACGGTATCTGCTAACTTCTTAGGATCAATTGAACCTTCTGTTAATTGAGTACCTGCCTCTATTGTATCTCCATCATTTACTAATATCTGTACCTTAGGTAATACAGATACACTCTCTTCAGCTTTAATTGTACCAGAGATTGTAAGAACTCCACCCTCTATCTTTACAGTTCCTTCGTATGGTGATTGTTTCTCCATTTCTTCAGAATCTATATATAGTACTTGTCCATTCTTTACCTTAGCTCCATCTGTAACTAATACACTCTTAGCATCAGAGATTACTACATCTTTAGTTATTTCTCTTGTACCTACGATTGTAATAGTTGCGGAGTCATCCTCTGCTCTATCTATATGTACCTTACCTTTTACAGTAGAGATACTTGCTTCTGCTTTAGGACTTCTAGCTTCAAAGAGCTCTTCTACTCTTGGTAAACCTTGAGTGATATCTGTAGTTTGAACACCTCCCTTATGGAATGTCTGCATAGTCATTTGAGTACCTGGTTCTCCAATTGATTGAGCTGCTATTA